>JAAZDI010000345.1 GCA_012512295.1 Syntrophomonadaceae bacterium | reverse complement strand
CTTTTATCCCGAGGGGGGATAATCTTTGGGTTTTTGGCAAACGTTGGCTAAAATTCTTACTTTTCAAGAACCGGATCAAGCCCAGCCTTTTGAGTTGCTGGAATCTGTTGATGACCAACCAGAAGGAAACAAAGAAACCGCCGAGCAAACCGCAGACCAGAAACAACCGCCAATAACAAATACAACTCAATCAAATAGCGGTTCAACTCAAGATAGTCAACCAGCCAAAACTCATGCGGAGACTGGTGGTTCGAATCAACAAAACCCTAATCAACCGCCGCCTGGTCAGCAGAAACAAGACCATGATACTCAAGCGGCTTCTACATCGGTCCGTCAACCAGGGCCCGGCTATCGGTTGGCACGTCGGCCGACCCGGGCTGCCAAAATTGGCGACCCAATTACCGTGGAGCTAGTGAAAAAAGTATCCGACCAGCTTAAGCAAAAACAAGCTGCCGGTGAATCTCGAGCTAGTTCGGGAGACTCCAAATCCGGACAAAAAAGCACCGAATCACCAAGCAGTTCCAAAGGAGACCAACCCGGTTCGGGTTCGCGTAGTCGTCGACAACACCGTCAGCACCGGCAGTCCAATCAAGGCACGACATCTAAACAGTCAAATAGTATTAATTCGGAAAACAAAAATACTAGTAGCAATAATAAGGGCAATCATTCAATTAAAAGGGCCTCTGCTCCAGAAGGGAACAAAACAACCGGTCCTAACTCTAATGATAACACCGCTCAAGACCTTCAAGTATATGCCGATCTGGAGCAAAATTTATTCTATATTGGGGAAGCTTTTCACTGGCCGACAGATACGGGTTTAATTGTCCGGGAGTTTGTGGTAGGCACTGAGCCGCCGACTAAAGCGATTGTGGTCTATGTCGAGGGTCTAGCTGATCCCGGTCGATTAGCGCAATCTATTTTTGAGCCGCTAATGCTAATGTCTGAGCTAAGTTCGGATCAGAGTGGAGCCCCCTTGCTCGGTTTGATTAAACAGCGCTTGTTACCAGTAGCTGCGGTGAAAACAAGGGAAAAGTTCTCCGATATCATCGAATCCATAAATTCCGGGGCTGCAGCCCTCTTCATCCAGGGAGTTCCTCAGGCCCTGGTGATTGAAACCAGCGGTTGGCCCCGCCGGGGAGTGGAACAAGCTGTCTCCGAACGGGTTATCCGGGGACCGCAGAATGCCTTCAACGAGGACCTGGCTACCAATATCTCCTTGATCCGCAGCATCCTGCGCGACCCACTCTTGATTAAGGAGGATATTACGGTCGGACTGCGGGCGCGAAATAAGTTAGCCCTTCTGTATATCCAAGACCTGGTTAACCCTAATCTGGTCCAAGAAATCAAACGTCGGATTCAATCACTGCGGGTTGATACTGTTCTCAGCACCGGAGCCCTGGAGCAATATATTGAGGATAACTCCTGGGGAATATACCCTTTGAGTATGGCTACGGAACGACCGGATCGAGCCGCGGCCAACTTGCTGGATGGAAAAGTCGTAGTTCTTCTGGAAGGCGACCCCTTTGCTATAATTTTTCCCTCGTCCTTGTGGAGTCTGATGCAAACTGCGGAAGACCACAGTATCCGAGGGTTGGGAGCGACCATGTTGAAGGGAGTACGCCTAATGGCCGCGCTTATTTTACTTTTTTTACCCGGTTTATACATGGCCATTGTTGG
Organism: Syntrophomonadaceae bacterium; assembly: GCA_012512295.1. Lineage (GTDB taxonomy): Bacteria > Bacillota > Ch66 > Ch66 > Ch109 > JAAZDI01. The sequence continues at coordinate 11,513 of JAAZDI010000345.1, read as the reverse complement.
GTTTCATCAGGAAATGATCCCCACTGATTTACTACTGTCCATCGCGGCTAACCGGGAACGGGTTCCTTTTCCCTCAGTAGTTGAGGTTATCTTGATGGAGCTTGCTTTTGAGTTGATTCGGGAGGCGGGTGTCCGCATCCCGGGTATCATTGGCCCGACTCTCGGAATCGTCGGGGGAATTATCCTGGGTCAAGCGGCAGTAGCCGCCAACTTGGTCAATCCTATCGTTATCATTGTTGTTGCCATCACCGGAATCAGTTCTTTTTCCATTCCATCCTACTCCCTGTCCATTACGCTCCGTCTCTACCGGTTTGCTTACGTTTTTTTGGGAGCAACCATGGGTTTATTCGGCATCGCGGTCGGAGTAGTCGTGCATGTAGCCGTAATCAGTAACCTTAAATCAATGGGTGTGCCTTATTTAGCCCCCGTCGCACCTTTCACTAGGGGCAACAAGGATATTCTGGTGCAAAGCATGATCTGGAATCAAGAGCGCCGGCTAGATGCTCCAAGCGCGCAGGATCGCTACCGTCAAGCACCGATCGCTCGACAGTGGATTCTAAACCCGGATAATCAAGAGGGAGAGAAAAGACAATGATCCAGCAAGGTAAAATAGGCCCTCGTGAGGCCATGAGTATAATTACCATTATGATATCCGTAAATGCCCTGCTTTCCGGAGCGATAGCGGCTGATTACGCTTTGCATGCCGGTTGGTTAGCCATTATCGTCGCCGGGGGACTAGCCGCACTTGGGACCTTATTCTCCGCCCGTTTAATGGCTCATTATCCAGATAAGGGACTGATAGGGGTGGGTCAAGAAGTCTTGGGTCCGACGGGGGGCTTCTGCATTGGATTACTCTACTTTAACCTGTTTCTCCTGGCCAGTGCCCTATTTTTACGGCTTGAGGCGGACCGAATCGCGCTGGTTTATCTACCGGATACCCCGGCACCGGTGCTCGCTCTTTTTATGACTCTAGCCGGTCTAGGAGGAGCTTATCTCGGTCTCGAAGCGCTGGGGCGAACGTCTCTGGTCTTTAGTTCTGTGGTGATCGGGGGACTATTATTACCGTTATTCATGAGCGCCAATTTTTGGAACTGGAATAATCTATTCCCGCTACTAGGTACGGGCATCAGCGATATCATAAAAGGGGGTTTATCGCTCCACGGATTATTCAGTGAAATAATTATTTTAGCAGTTTTTTACTCATCCATTAAGATTTCCAGTTCCCCGATGAGCCTCTGGTATCAACCCCTGCTAATAGGGCTATTAGTTAATGTGATAGCGGCCTTAATCACCTTGCTGGTCTTTTCTGTTCCCGCGATTACTGAAAATATTTTCCCGGTGGTCCAAACATCCCGGTTGATTTACCTGGGAAGATTCTTCCAACGGATCGATGCTTTTTTTGCTTTTTTCTGGATGATTGCGATCTGTCTCAAATTTATCATTCTTTTTTTTACATCAAACGTTATCCTGGCTGAGTTATTGAAACTGCCCTATTATAAACCATTCATTGTCCCCTTGGGGATAATCGTCTTTTCTCTGGCCTTTTTGCCCAGTGATCTTAATCAGGCGACGCATTTAGCAACGCATATGGCTTGGCGGTGGAGCGGGATAATTGCTTTTCTGCTGCCAGCGGTTATGTTAATCATCTGCCAGCTGAAACAACCAAAAAAACAGACAAAACAATCAGGAAAGGGAAAGGGGAAACAGGATGAGTAAACTTAAGGCAAAAAAGAACCGGACCGTAGCTCTATTGTTACTGATCTGCGTTTTTCCTACTTTCTTTTCAGGATGTTGGAGCTATCAGGAGGTAGATGAAACCGGTTTTATCCTTTTCCTGGGTTTAGACCGCGGGGTGGAAAACAAGCTGACCTGGAGCGCTCAGGTCGCTAAGCCTAGAGCAATTGTCGGGGCCGCTGGCGGAAATGGCGGAATGGGCTCACCAGAAAACGATGGGCAATCGATCGCGAACGTCTCGGTGGAAGCCCCGACCTTTACCGCTGCCATGACCATGATGAATATTTTTCTGGACCGACGTTTATCTTTAAAACACCTCAAGGTGATTGTCTTTTCCGAAGAATTAGCCCGGGAAGGAATGATGACTTACTTGGGGGTCATGGGCCGCTACCCGGAGTTTCGCCGTTCAGTCATAGTCGCGGTCTGTCGAGGTATCACTGCTCGAGAGTTGTTAGAAAACAACAATCAAGTATTAGAGGTGAACCCGGCCAAGCACGCGGAAATGGTGACCGCTTTTGCCCAGTATACCGGTTTTATTCCCGCTCAACCACAGTTTCACTATTTTTACAATGATGCCAAGGCTGATGATGCTGACCCGATTTGTCTGATGGTTGGTTTGCGCCGGGAAACACCTCAAGGGGAAGGGCCCCCGGTGACCGGTGAAGAATGGGTTAGTGAGGGGGCCTATTACGCCGGGGAGCTTCCCCGCAGTGGGGGCAATAACGTAGAATTAATTGGGGCCGCGGTCTTTCAGAATGACCGCTACGTGGGTGACATCAACGGGGATCAAATGACCGGGCTGATGCTGATTCGCGGTACTTTTGATGAAACCAATCTTTCAGTCGAAGACCCTTTTGATCCAAGCAAAATGTTAGCCTTTAACCTGACTGCTTACCGGTCACCCCAGTTCCAAGTCGACTTAAGCGGGCCGGTACCGAGAATTCATATCATTGTTCGCCTCCATGGCACTTTGCTGGGCAACCAGAATTTGTCTGTTGATTTCGAAGAGGAGTCAAACCGGTTGATTTTAGAAGCCATAATTAATCAACAACTAGAAGGCTTTATGGCCGATATAATTGACCGGGCACAAAACGAGTTTCAGGCGGATATTCTGCATTTGGGAAAAATTGTAAAACATAAGTTCTTAACTATCCAGCAGTGGCGCGAATATGATTGGTTAGGAACCCAGTTTCCCCAAGCAATTATTACGGCAGAGGCCAGAACGCGGATTCGCTATTTTGGGTTGTTGCATGAAACAGCTCCCTTAGCAACGCGATAATCAAGTTGCGGCAGCCTTAATTACAAACAATGGGGGGATGATGATTGGTTTTTTGGATGATTTTTGGTGGATTAATAGCGGCTGGCTCAGCCATATATTTGGCTAGTTTCGGGATCTGGGCGGCCCGGCAAAAAAACTGGCTGGGAGCAGTCGGAATCTGGACCGTAGCCCTACTAACTTTGACTGCTCCCTTGATTGTGTTTTTGGTTATACCTGCTTATCGATGGTAGTTAGGTTTATACAGGAATTAGTTAAAATGATTATAACTTTAGTAATACTTTTTGCTGTTTACATATTCGTAAACTAACTCCAAGGTTTCGCCAAACCGCTGGAAATGAACGACCTCTCTTTGCCGCAAGTAGCGTAAAACATCAGTTACGCAGGGATCATCGGACAGGTGGATTAACCACTCATAAGTTGAGCGGGCCTTTTCTTCAGCCGCCATATTCTCATACAAATCGGTTATTGGGTCTCCTTTGGACTGGATATAGGCAGCGGTCCAGGGTACCCCATCACCATTGACAAAGTACAAGGCTTTGTCGTGATCAGCATAGTACCCTTCCATCCCGGCCGCTTTTATCTCCTCAATCGAGGCATCTTTCGTCAGATTAAAGACTAAGGCGGCCACTATCTCCATATGGGCTAGTTCTTCGGTGCCAATATCTGTGAGAACTGCCTTGCCTTGAGGTATTGGCATGGTGTACCGCTGCGTTAGATAGCGCAAAGAAGCAGCTAGTTCTCCATCCGGTCCTCCATACTGCGTGATAATGGCTTTGGCCAGTTTGGGGTTAGGACCGCTAACTCTAACCGGGTCTTGTAATTTCTTTTCATACACCCACATTAGTTGAGTCTCCCTTCTCTTTAGAACATAATCTCCCAAGGCCAAGGTTCATTGATCCATTGCCAAGGAAACTGACTGGGAGCGTAACCAAAATTGGTTAATGGGCCGTAACGGGCTTCATAATCACGTTTTAAACTCAGCAATTGACGACAGGCAGCATTGTAATCGGACAAGGCCTTCTTGTCATCTGGATGAGTATTCAGGTATAGATTTAATTCTAAGGCTGTGAATTCAATCGCCTGAATAGATAGCAACAGTCTTTTTTGGGCTTCGCTTATCACTTTATTCCCTCCCCCACTTCTGCTTTGGGTGTTCGGGCAGGTATTCTTCCGGCAATTGTTCATGTTTGTGGTGCCGTTTATCCTGGTATTTATTTCTTTGCTTAATGTATGGACGGTAGAGTTCTGGGAAGATAGTTCCCCTTTTTAGCCCCTCTAGCGGTCCCCAGCGCGTTGAGTAAACCTGAAATGGCACATAAGCCCGGGCCAGTTTTTTGTCCGGGTGCGATATCTTATCCATTCTCGGATAAACCCTCCTTTTATCATGGGTTAAGATTAATCCATTATATTCAATTACTGACTAGACTGTGACCTTTTTGACTTTGTTATTAACAGACCTAAAATAAATAAAAAAAGACAGCCGATTTACTGTCTCCAAGTATCATTAATGTATAATCATCAATGCTTGTGTTTGATTCGGCCGAATGAGGCCGAGAACGATAACATGATGTTGCAGATGGTCAATTGCAGACGGCACGTCTCGCGCCTTACAACAATTGGAGGAGTCCTAAAACTATCTCCAGAATAATCAAAAAAACAATTGCCAATTCCAAAAGAGCTCCCCGCTCATTCACAATTTCGTTATTTAAAAGGCTATAGTTCTGTTGAATGAGAGATACTTTGCGGTCAAGACTTTCCATCCAAATCTTTGAGCGAAAGGCATCCAGGGCAGCGCGATAAACACGAGCGTAATAAATATCTCCGGTAACCTTCAAGGAATTTTGAATCCGTTCCGTAATATCATTTATGTCGATTACCAATTCCATCATTTGTTTCATAATTCGTCGATACTGGCCATAACGTCGATAGGGAGTAACCTGTTGGGCTTCCTCTATGGCTTCATACATTTTGGCAATTTCCTCATTTAATCGGTGGTCATAATAACGCAATTCCAACAATTGACATACAGCAAACTCAAGTAAATAAGGAATGTCCTGACTGCCGGCAGTATCGTAGACTAAAGCGGAATCCCAGGTAATGATCGTTAGATCATCTGGACTATAACTTAAAGAGTAGCGCCGGGTATCCTCACGGAGTTGAGGACTAAAAGGCCCATCTTCTCCTAAAAGCAGCGGTAACGGGTCCCACTCCTCTTGCCAAGCGGTGCAAAAAAACACCGTATAGTCCTCGACAAAGAAACGTTGACTGGGTTTAATTAAGGCCGGAGCCAGGATTTCGCAGACCGAACCGATCTGATTAAAAAAAAGAGCCTCAACCTGGCCATCTTCTACCTTATTGAGCTGACCCGAAGAGTAATGGGAAGAGTCATGAATTGAAGAAAACGCAGGTGCCGTTAATTCGTTAAAGTTATCCGAATCCTCATTACTTTTTATCTTTCCCTGGGCTTCTAGCAAGAAGGCTAATTCTTTAATAGACTCATAATCCTCTGCCGGCAGGTCAATTTTTAAGATTAGAGAAATGACGCCTAAAGCATAGACCTTACCAGAGAAGTGACCCTGAAAAGTAGCTGAACCTAACTTAACTCTGACTTGATCTAAGACCATGGCCACTGGCGGGTCATGAAAGTAGATGGACTGACTGGGAAATCGGTACAAACGGACCCGTGAAGCCGAACGAGTATCGGCTAAAATTTGTTCGACTAGGTTTAAATTGATTTCTTCAGCTACATCATACAAGCGATATAACCAGATTGAATTAGGCATGTCCCTCATCCCTTGCTTAATAATCAGCATCATTATTTTACCCTTTTACCGGCCAAATGTGTCATATAAATAATTCTTATAAATGATCATAGTAGATTTATGAAAAGCCAGAAAAAATCCCCTGCTCACTCAAGTGACACAGGGGAGGGGGTAATTTACTTGCATTTTTTATAGCATAACCTGTTGCTTATCGACTGATACGTGTGTGTCTTGAGTATCCTCAGCGTCCGACCATCGCCCGAAGAATCGGACAATTGCCATTGCACCTCGAACCAGCCAATGATTTAGTTGCTCTTCAAGATTGGCCTTTTGACGATTAACCTTCTCCAGCTTTCTTTGTAAGGAAGAATTATTTGAGGTTAACATCTCAGCTTTTAGTTCAATGCCATCGATAAGCCTTTCTAAATCCTCCCTTTCTCTTTTTAATTCTTGTAATTCACGAAGAAGTTTGCTGCACTCACCTTGACGAATTCTAACTTCAGCCTTAAGATTATCAAGTGTTTTAGTATATCGGCTTTCCATTTCTTCTCGGAGCCTTTTTAAATCTTGTACCTGCCGGTCCAAATCGGTATTTTGAGCTAATAAAACATCAAATGACTCTTGTAATTCATGATAAGCTTTTTTTTGTTCCTTCAACTCTTTACTGATTAGGGCTGAGTCCTGGACCTTTTGTTTAAGTTCAGTCCGCAGACCGGCAACCTCCTTTTCGGCCATCGCTAATTTATTTTGAACTTTGGTTAATTCCGTCGCCAGTTGAGATTTTTCTTCCTCTATTAATTGTTTTTCCTTGTGAACATCTTCGATTTGTTGGCATATTTCCTCAACACTAGCCTCCAATGCTTTAATCTGACTTTGTCGATCTTCCAGATCCTTGCTGAACTGAATTAATTCAGCTTGATAACTAGCGATGGTTCGGTTGCGATTACGCGCTTCTCCCTCTAGGCGAGTTATCCGTTGCTTTAGTGATTGGATCTTCTTTTGTTGTTGCTGCAGCAGGTTATCTTTTCTTTTGAGACGGGTTTCCAGAGTATGTACTTGGTCAACTTCAAAAAATAATTCTTCAACACTGTGATTTAATTTGTCTGCTGATGTTGACAATAAAGGCATGGGTGCTGGGACCGTAATAGGTACTGGCTGGAGTATTTTTTTCTCGGCAACCTCTTTTCGTTCTGCCGATAATTGTTGTTTACGAGGCTTAGCCTTACCCATGATAAAGTACCCCCTATCCGAGTTGCAAATTTATACTAATTATTTTCTATAAAGAATTTATGTTTCCTTCATCCAATTTTGTAATATATTAACATTATTTTTGATTTATTGTATTATTGATTTAGAGAGAATCGACATAAAAATAGAGTCCTCAATTAATAATGAGGACTCTTGTCATAAATCTATCGACTTATTTTTAATTAACTTAAAAATTAATTACTTGTTTTAACAACCCAATGGGTTAATTTACTTATCCGGGACCGGATAATACTGATCAAGCCATTCAAACAGCAGATGCCAGACCTGTTCCCAAGTTTGCAGAAACTGATGATCTCCCTTAGGAATGATGTGAATTGACTTAGGTTGCGAAGCTAAGGCATAAGCCTGTTTGGCCTGTTGAACATCAACTACTTCATCATTTTCACCATGAATAATTAGAATCGGACGTGGACTAAGCCGGCTCAGCACTTGTTCCACTTTGAAATGATAGAGGCCATGGACAAAAGTAGGTTTTAGGCTGAATACTCCCTTTTCATCACATAGTTCGACTCTTGTTTCTCCTAACTCCAGCCGAGTGAAGTATTCTCCTAAAATCCGCCTAAATGTTTGGGGGAGGTCGAAAGGCGTTGACCACAAGCAAACCCCGGCAATTCTTGATTCGTTGGCAGTTGCCGCAAGCAAAGTACTTCCTCCGAAACTGCGCCCAAGTCCTACTAAGGGTATCCTGGGACCGGTACCAAAATTAAGGACCCAATTCACTGCCGCCAGCAAGTCATCAACCTGACGGGCCAGGGTGATTTCTGAAAAATCTCCTTCGCTTTCCCCAACACCACTAAAATCAAACCGGAATACGCCATAGCCCCGCTTTACCAATTCTTTACCCAAGAGGACCGCCCGACCACCTCCCTCTTTACTACCGCGAAACCCATGGGTCATGATCAGGGTGGCTCCTGGCGTACACTCTGGTTGTTGAAATACTGCGGTAAGTCTCTCTCCCCGTGAATTAGTAAACCATACTTTTTCCAACGGTAATCCCTTCATTCGTTTATACTTACATCGGTTTTTTGGGTTTTAATGATTCATCAGCATCATAACGCGCCTTGTTATTACAATGATCACAGATATATACAACTTTTACATTTAACCTAATTTTTTCATAGTCTTTATGACCGGCTGGTATATCCTCTTTACGACCACAAAAGGCGCACCGGGTTTGAACAAACTTCTTCTGTTCTTGAACGGACACGCTAATCCCCCCTTATAAATAACAACAATCCCCTCTTGAACGGACACGCTCCTTATAAATAACAACCTGCAATACCAGTTGATATTCCTATAACTTTAATTCGCTATTGTTATTGTTTTTCCTGGTTGGCTTTGTTCTTTTTCTTCGGTAATTCAAGGCTCTTGGGGAAAGAATAACCTCATCGTCGTAAAGCTTCCCATAAATGATCGGGGCATAAATCTCTCAGTTTAACCTGTGACCAGCTTTCAGTCCCGGTAAAAGGGGTAACCGACCAATCCGTCAGGGACAAACATACTTCTTTACCCTGGTTCACTGGCGGAGAGTTTTGAATGTCTACTCCTGATTGAATTAACTCTTGTAACCATAATCGGACCAGCTCATCTTCCCCTTTATTGACTATTGTTTCGCGTAAGGACTGAGCTCTCTGACTGCTGGGACAACAAATATAAGTTTGACAAACGAAGGGACGATGTGCATATATTCGACAAAGCGAGGTGCTCGGGTCAAGAAATATACAGGTTCCACTAGTCAATCGCCGAAGCGTAATATCAACTATTGGACCTTTTGCCCAAACATACCCCCATTTTTGTACTTCTCCGACAATTGTGTTATCGGCCTCGACTCCGGACTCATTAGCTTGTTTAAGGTTTATAATATCTATTATCGTTAGAGGAATTCGTTCCTGACAACAGCGATTACAGCCGGCACAATTAATTACTGATGGATTTCGTAAACGAGCCCATTTCTTTTGATCTATCCATTCATTAAGTGCTCGGCGGTAGTCTTCAACTGTTGCCTGGGCAGAGTTTATTCGAACGTCAAAGCCCAATCGGTTACGAACTACAAAATCAAGGATTTGCACCATATAATTTGTCTCCGTTATAATAAATTAAGTCTGTTTAAAATCGGAACTATTAGGAGTAAAAAGTAACAAACCCAGATCTATTTTATCACAATTCGGATCCGGGTTTATTGCTGAAATAAATTTTTTGAGACTAGATTTTAAGAGATTAGATTTTAAATTGTTGTACAGCTTCTTTTAAATCCTGAGAAATTCGAGCCAAGGCTACAGCGGAGTTAGCAACCTGCTGGGTAGCTGACAATTGTTTTTCAGCCGTTGCAGAAACTTCTCTAGCACCGGCATAACAATTTAGAGCTAGATTACGAATTCCACCAGCCGCTCGCGCCACTTCCTCGGAGTTGGCAGCAATTTCTTGATTAGAAGCACTAACTGCTTCAATTTCCCGATTGACTTTCTGAATAGCCTGGACGATGTCAGCAAAGGACTTACCCGCGCAAGAGACAGCTTCCAGGCCGTTCTTAACCTCAATTGTCCCCTGGTTCATCGCCTGAACTGCAATTTGGGTCTCTTGCTGGATTTCATTAATTAACTGGGCGATTCTTTTAGCTGCTTCCGCGGACTGTTCGGCTAGCTGCCGCACTTCCTCAGCCACAACTGCAAATCCCCGTCCTTGTTCTCCTGCCCGTGCTGCCTCAATGGCGGCATTAAGGGCTAGTAAATTTGTTTGTCCAGCGATGCTGGTAATAACATCAACAATCTGCCCTATTTCCAGGGATTTTTCTCCCAAAGATTGAACTTTTAAGGCTGAATCCGTAACTGCCTTGTCGATTATTGTCATTTGACCAACTGCCTGCTTGATCAGCTCTCCTCCTTCTTCAGCCACTCCAGCTGCTTCTAGGGAGGCAGTTGAAGCTTGAGTTGAGTTACGGGCTACTTGTTGAACACCTTCGGACATTCGTTCTACCATGGTGGCCGTCTTATCAACATTGTTAGACTGCGTCATTGTATTTACAGTAACTTCCTGAAGGCTTTTGGTCATCACTCCGATAGCCTCTGCCGCTTCTTCGGCCCCGGCACTTAATTCTTCGGCGGAACTATTAATCTGCAGACCAACCTCATCAATCTTATGTATGAGACCTTGCAAATTAGCCATCATTTGGTTGAAACTGCAGGCTAATTGTCCCAGTTCGTCATTAACCTTAAGCTGAACGGTGGTTGTCAAATCCCCCGCTTCTGCCTTTTTCATGGCCTCGGCTACCAGCAAAATTCTTTTCGATATCTTTGAAGAGAACATTCCGGCTGCGCTCATGGTTAGTAGATATCCAAAGATACCAAATAAAATCAAACTATTGCGGAATTTATTCACCATCTGCTCATATGGTGTCACTGGCACTCCCACAAACCACATCCCAATTACTTCATTCTGTGAATTGAGAATTGGTTCATAAGCGGTTAGGTTACGAATTCCTACGACATCTGCTTCTCCCAGGAAAGTTTTGCCTTGGCGCAGTACTTTTTCTTGAACCTCTGGTGCGGCTTGGGTATTAACTTGCCGTACTCCATCAATAGAAACATTAGTAGCGACTCGTGTATTGCCCCTAAAGATGGTAACCGAGTCGGAAGTCAGGTTGCCGATCTCGTCTATTATGCTTAGATCACCTTCCATTAAGGTATCCCCTTTGTAGAGTTGACCCTGTTTAATTGACCAATCCCCTGGGTAACGAGTATCTATTAACTTCCGACCTAATTGCAAGTCAGATTTTAATTTTTCTTGAGCAAATCCATATACTTTGTCCTTTATGGTTACGTAGGCATAACTTCCCATACTAAGTGCCAGAAGAATTACTATTGAAGCAAAAACAATGCCTAGTTTTAGCCTAACCCCAATCCGTATTTTCTTCATCCGCTCCCTCCTGTCAGCCGGGAAATAGAGTATGTCTGTAGCTACATTCCCAAGGATTTATATTTAGGTAGAAGATAAAGCTAGGACCTCCCTTCATCGCCAAAATACTTATTGTTAGATTTTTCTACATAAGGTCAGAAAATCCTTCTGTTAAATAATTATTTTAATGTACTCAACCCGAGCATAATTAAAAACAGCTATTAAATTACCATTCTGATCATATAGTCGGGCGATTGAAGAACCGCCTTGATACACAGTTCCGTCTTTAGCTACATCTAAATCTTTAATATAGCCGACAAGAGGTTCTGAGTTCCCGGTAAAATGTACCTCAACTTTGGTTAAAACAGGAGGTGACTCTGAAGTTTTTGGCTGAAATCCTGGTAATTGACAACCAGCTAACATAGTTAATAAGAAAAAAAATAGTAACCCCGCCCCTAAACCTAACTGTTTACCTTTGCTGCCTTTTATTATCAATAACAACACCTCCAAATAAATCGAATCAAGTATACCTAATCTTTAACTCGTGAATTATTAGTCAATCTAGGACGACTTTTGCG
>JAAZDI010000344.1 GCA_012512295.1 Syntrophomonadaceae bacterium | reverse complement strand
GGCTGGTGGTTTTTGGAACGTTAATTCTCGTCTTCTACGCTTACTACCTTATTCAGATTTTTCGTGGCCAGCCTGAACGATTTGAGGAAATGATGCTTGATGAATTAGAGAATATAGCTAGTACTGAACCGGTCTCAGTTAACCTTATTGTTTTTCTGATTAGTTTGGCATTATTATTAGAAGGCGGCTATTTTGTTTTAACCTTGATCGGGATTAATATACTCCCTTATCGCATTTTAACCGGTTTATTCATTGCCTTTGAGATCTGGCATGGCCTAAAGTTAATCCCCGTTTTGAGAGGATTAGCCGGAAAAGCTGAGTTTAGTTCCGATTTGATGGATTGGCGAATTGAAAGATTGAGTGCTCGTTTTTTTACCATTCATATTCTAATTACTTTAGGATTAGTCTTTGCATTATAACCGCCTAAGCCCGAAGGTAACTCTTTTTTGTCTTTGGTTGACATAGGATGGCAACACTAATGGAATTATATTCTTTAAGCACAATGCGATCTATATTTAAGGAGTAGTCTTAAATGGATGTTATGATTCAAGGCGGTAGCCCATTAACCGGCGAACTGCATGTTCCGCCGGACAAGTCCATTTCCCACCGGGCAGTTATCTTGGGTGCCTTGGCCCAAGGACGGAGCATAATTCGAAATTTCCTGCGGTCCGAGGATACCCTAGCGACTGTTCGTTGTCTTCGAGGTTTAGGCATTACGGTAGAAGATAAGGGAAAAGTCTTGGAAGTGCATGGAAACGGCCTTCGAGGCTTGCGAGAACCATCAAATGTTCTGGATTGCGGTAACTCAGGAACGACTATGCGCCTATTAGCTGGTATGGTGGCCAGCTATTCCTTTTTGACGATCCTCACGGGTGATGACTCTTTGCGGAATCGACCCATGGGCCGGGTAATCAAACCGTTAATGCTCATGGGCACTAGTATTGAAGGTCGAAAAAATGGGGTCTACGCCCCATTGGTTATTAAAGGGGGGCAACTGCGCCCAATCAGTTATCGCTTGCCAGTCGCCAGTGCCCAAGTCAAATCCGCCATATTGCTAGCTGCCTTAGGGATTGAGGGAGAGACAGAAATAAGGGAACTGGCTCCTTCCCGGGATCATACAGAAAGAATGCTCAAAGCGATGGGGGCTAGACTTCAAGTAAAGGACAAGGTTATCCACTTAACCGGCGGTCATGAACTATTACCCCAGGAATATACGATTCCCGGCGATATCTCCTCAGCGGCCTTTTGGCTGGTGGCCGCCTGTCTGGTGCCTGGTTCTGAACTCATCTTGCGGGATGTCGGCATTAATCCAAGCCGCACTGGGGTCATTAAGGTGCTGCGTCAGATGGGTGCCTCAATCCAAACGATTAACGAGCGGCTGCTTGGCGGAGAAGCCGTAGCTGACCTGATCGTCCGGTCTGCTCCCCTAAAAGGAGTAGATATCGGGGGAGAGATTATCCCGACCTTAATTGATGAAATACCGATTTTGGCCGTGGCTATGGCGAATGCTAAGGGCGAGTCAGTGGTGCGTGATGCTCAGGAGTTGCGGGTTAAAGAGACGGACCGAATTAAAGCAATCTGTGATAACCTAAGAGCTCTTGGGGCTGAGATAGAGGAAATGTCCGATGGCTTTTGGGTGCGAGGTTCAGCCAAGTTTAACGGTGCCGAAGTAAATTCCTTCGGGGATCACCGCTTAGCCATGGCGATGGGAATTGCTGGACTGCTGACCCAGGACCCGATTCGCTTAACTCGAGCAGAGGCGGTTAACATTTCTTATCCGGGGTTCTGGTATGATTTGAATCGATTTACTTCGGTGGAAATTAATAAGATTTAAGCGTTTACTTCAAGTAGAGTAGAGCCTCCTCTGAACTCTCGATCTTCTGCGAAGCTGAATGAGTTCGCTTAGGGAACAATTTATGAACCTTGGCGGTCAAATAAATATAGACCAACTTGAATATAAATATAGTTCAGTTTTGTGTTCCCTTCATAGTATTTGTAACGTTATTAAGTAAAATGGAATTAAACTGGAATGTTGAATCAGCTATTATTCGGAGAATATTATTTGTAGAATTTAAGGAGGTCAAAAAATGTTTCTCGAGTTTTTTAAACGAGGTCGACTGAAAGCAGCTGGCGGCATAACAGCTTTTCTTTTCTTATTTAACTTGGGGGTTGCGTTGCCTCTGAGTGCTGAAGTTCCTAGTGAGTTAGCTAAAGTTGAGATTACTAACGTAGCGCAGAATGAAGACACCTCCCCGAGCAATAGCACTCCATTGAATGATGGTACTGATATTAATGATAGTAATGATTCAACTCCCAGCAATGATTTGAAACCATCAAGTAGTGATGATCAGACTGACAATAATATTTCTCCAATAAACAGGAATCCAAATCCCACGACTAGCTCAGTAAACCAGCCCCCGGTTTCTACCAAACCAGTTTTACTGGAAACCAAAACCTTAGATAAGGGAATAAGCTACTACTCAATGGCCAAGGTTCTCAGTGATAATAGCCCGGTTAATATTCATTATGTTAAGGTTGATCTCAATCAGCCATGGGTAGAGATTAGGCCAGTCCTCGCTGGAGCTGGGTTTTACGAGCTAGGCACCCTGACTAATATTACTCAGCCCTATGGCGCGATTGCGGCGATCAACGGCCCGTTCTATTATCCGGGCGGCCAACGGAGTGTCATTGACACAACAATAATTGACCAGAAGTTGATAGTCCAGAGCCCCAGAGCAGCAACTTCACTGATCATCACGACTAATAAGGACATCTACATCGATCAATTTTTGCCCTATACTACTATCCGCTTGCCCGACAAGAAATTAATCTTCCGGGTGGATGCCATGAATCGTCCTTGTGAAACAGCTAATGGGATAGCAGTTTACAACTCAATGTTTGGCCAAAATATGACTAATAATGGGGAAGATGGAGGAATTTGTACTGAGCTGGTTCTGAAAAAAGATTCCCAAGGCAAGCTTAAAGTTGCTGAAATAATTAATGGCAGCACAACCATTCCACCGGGTGGAGTCGTGATCTCCTTCAAAGGAACGTGTACGAACTATGTCCAACACTTTAGCGTCGGCGATACGGTTGTTTTTGAGGTGGATCTGAAAGATAAACCAGATATCTTACATATGATCTCCAACGGCCCCCAACTGTTAAGCAAGGGCTGCAAGACTGTACCGATTAATAGAGAAGGATTAGATAGCGGCCTCTGGGCTCGTCACCCTCGCACCGCCATTGGTTTGACGGCTAAAAGAGAAGTTCTGATGGTCGTGGTGGATGGACGACAAGAGACTAGCGTCGGCGTAACATTTGACGAATTAGCCGATATAATGCTGGAACTTGGGGCGGTTGAAGCGATGGCCCTGGATGGTGGAGGTTCTTCCGAGTTATTAGTCAAGGGTGACATTGCCAATTCCCTGTCAGACGGTCGGGAACGGAAAATTAGTGCGGGATTGGTGGTTCTTAATCAAATTCCTATCTTTATCAACGACAAGAGAATCTATTTCGAACTAACAGAGGTCCCGCCAACCATGGAAAATAACCGAATCCTGGTGCCGGTTCGAAAAATCTTTGAAGCCCTAGGGGCTGAGGTCAGTTGGGAAGGCGAAACCAGAACCGTAATAGCCACGAAAGGTAAGACTAAGGTCGAGCTGCCGATCGGTTCTACTCGAGCTAAGGTGAACGGAAAAAATGTCAAACTTGATGTTCCAGCGAAGATCCACGAAGAACGGACTCTTGTCCCCCTCCGGTTTGTTAGTCAGGCCTTGGGCGGCAAGGTTTCCTGGGATGCCAATACCGGCAGTGCTCATATATATTTGAATTGAAGATAATAATTAGAGGCAGAGGTCAAAAACCTCTGCCTCAATTGTTGTTGGCCTTGTGTTTAAATCCGTAAGACGCAAAGAAGTTAAGGGG
>JAAZDI010000343.1 GCA_012512295.1 Syntrophomonadaceae bacterium | reverse complement strand
TTGATTTTTAAAATGTCTGGAATTTTTAGAATTGCATGATTGCAAGATTATGACTATAAAAAAGTGATTTAATATAGAAAATATATTTTGTCTATGTGCCCTGTGACAAACCAAAATCCGCTTGTAGCCAATTGGACCGAGACGGAAGGTGCGTTTGGAATTCTCGTGGAGCCTTCTGGGTAATTGTGTCCAGAAGGCTTTATTTTGTTTCTTAATTGTTGGTTTTAACCTTAATCGTTGTTTGTTTTAAAGTTGATCATTAACATTTTATCTTGGTCTGTTGAAGGATGAGGATAATGACTAAACCGACGGTGGGGACTATTGGGACCGGAGTGGTTGGTTCAGCAATCGGTATAGTCCTACGGTCTAAAGGGTATCAGATAACCGGCGTAGCCGATCAGGCCCCAGAAAAAAGGAACCAGTTGGCTGATCGACTTGGAACCTCGGGTATGCTTCCATCTGAGGTGGCACGTCAGGCAGAAGTGGTTTTTATTACAACTAGCGATGGTGCAATTGGTCAAGTAACCCGAGAACTGGCCCATGAGGGCTGTTTCCAATCTGGACAAGTAGTGATTCATATGAGCGGAGCACTAACCAGCGAGGTTCTCGAGCCGGCGGCTGAGCAGGGGGCAGTGTGCCTTTCAGTGCATCCTTTGCAGTCATTCGCGGCGACCGAACAGGCCATTAAGGTTTTACCAGGATCGGTGTTTAGTATTGAGGGAAATCCAGCGGGTTATCCGCTGGGGATTAGATTTGTCGAAGATTTGGAGGGCAAATATTTCTTTATTGATAAGAAGGCCAAGCCCCTGTATCACGCTGGGGCTTGTGTTGTATCTAATTATCTAGTTACTTTGGTTGATTTTGGCACCCATCTGCTGGAAGCAGCCGGGATCCCCAAAGAAACAGCGGTAACCGCCCTATTTCCTTTAATCGAAGGGACCTTAGCTAATATTCGAAAGGTCGGGATACCTCAGGCTTTAACCGGGCCGATCGCCCGCGGTGATATAGCAACCATTCAGGAACATATAACGACGATGGAGGGGGTGGCACCGGACCTAATATCGCTGTACCGATCTTTAGGGAGCCAAACTGTGGAAGTTGCGGAGCGAAAAGGTAGTATTACGGGAGAAAGAGCCCAGGAATTGCAAAAAGTCTTACGGTAGATACACCCTAGTCTTTAGTAATTAGCGGGTAAATGGTGGGTAATGGTAAGTTTACTGCCCGGAGTTCCCTGATAGAGTTCAGGGTAAGCTAACACTATAGAGTCAGGTTTACCGATGTTAGCTGTTGTTGGAAAAAGCAATTATAAAGTTAAGGAGTGAGATTAGTGGCACGTGCTACCGTTTTATCGCTAAAAGAAAAGAAACGCAATGGCCAGAAGATTTCGATGTTAACTGCTTATGACTTCCCAACTGCCCGAATGATGGACGAGGTCGGAATTGACATGATTTTGGTGGGCGACTCATTGGGGAATGTCGTATTAGGCTATGAGACAACCCTGTTCGTGACGATGGATGATATGGTCCATCACACCAAGGCTGTGACCCGGGCGGCGAAAAATACCATGGTAGTGGCTGATATGCCTTTTCTATCTTTCCATATCTCAGTAGAGGAAAGCCTGCGTAATGCCGGCCGACTAATGCAAGAAGCCGGGGCCCACGCGGTTAAGATAGAAGGCGGCCGGGAACGAGTGGCTGTCGTTCGGGCCTTAACTGAATCCGGTATTCCAGTCATGGGGCATATTGGGTTAACGCCCCAGACCGTCCATCAACTAGGCGGTTTTCGGGTCCAGGGGAAGGATGTCGAGTCGGCGCGCAGATTGATTGACGATGCCAAGGCCTTGGAAGAGGCCGGCGCCTTTGCGGTAGTTTTGGAATGTGTTCCCGCTCCATTGGCGAAGAAAGTGACTCAGGAAGTAGGCATCCCGACGATTGGCATTGGGGCTGGCCCAGATTGTGATGGTCAAGTATTAGTGAATCATGACATGATCGGCCTTTTTGGCGGCCATGTGGCTAAGTTTGTTCGGCAGTACGCTCAAGTTGGGGAAATTATGAAAGAGGCTTTTAAAGCATACAAAGAAGATGTGGAAAAAGGGACTTTCCCGGCTGAGGAACACTGTTATACCATTAAAGAAGATGTGCTGGACAAACTCTATTAGAGATAATATTCTATGTTAAGGTAGTAACTGAGGAGGAAGACGGGTGGAAGTAATCAGAGGAATTGGCCGGATGCGGGAATTCGTTCGAGAGCAACGGCTGGCAGGAAAGCAGATCGGCCTGGTTCCTACAATGGGCTACCTGCATGCAGGTCATTTAAGCCTGGTGCAGGAGGCGTTAAAAGCCTGTGACGTTGTAGTGATGAGTATCTTTGTTAATCCCCTGCAGTTTGGAGTAGGTGAGGACTATGAGGACTATCCCCGGGATTTGACTCGGGATAGTGAGTTGGCAGAAGAAGGTGGAGTTGCGGCAATTTTTGCCCCGTCTGTAGCTGAAATGTATCCCCCAGGCGGATATTACAGTTATGTAGATGTAGAAAAGCTGACAGAAGGCCTTTGTGGCAAGTCACGGCCTGGGCACTTCCGTGGGGTCACGACGGTAGTCACCAAACTTTTTAACATAGTCCAACCGGATATCGCCGTGTTCGGGCAAAAAGATGCCCAGCAGGCAATTGTAATCCAGCGCATGGTTCGTGATTTGAATATGCCGCTACGGATTATCGTTGCACCAATCATGCGTGAGGCAGATGGGTTAGCTATGAGTTCACGCAATGTGTACCTTAGTCCTAGCGAACGAAAAGCCAGCCTGGTTTTGTCCCGAGCCTTAAATATAGCTGGGGAATTAGCAGCTAATGGGGAAAGGGATGCCAATGTATTACGTAAGGCGATTGAAACCCAAATTCAGGCAGAGCCCTTGGCGCGGATTGATTATGTAGAAATTGTCGGAGCCGAGGATTTGAAGCCAGTGGAGATCCTTCAAGGCCGGATTCTTATAGCCTTAGCAGTTTTCTTTGGCAAGACTAGACTTATCGATAACCGGATAGTGGAGGTGTAAGTCCTGTGTTTCGGACTATGTTGAAGTCGAAAATCCATCGGGCTACCGTTACGGATGCTGATTTAAATTACATTGGCAGTATTACCATTGATCAGGACCTGATGGATGCGGCGAATATTTGGCCCAATGAACAGGTGCATATCGTTAATAATAACAACGGGGCTCGGTTTGAAACCTACGTTATTGCCGGACCGAGGGGATCGGGGGTCATCTGTTTGAACGGTGCCGCAGCCCGCATGGTACAAAAAGGAGATATCATTATTATCATTGGTTACGGCATATTTGAGGAAAATGAAGCCCGTACTTACAAAGCAGACCTGGTTTTTGTCGATGCCAATAATAGAATCGTGGAGACAAGGAAAGGCTAGGTTTCGTTTCTGTAACACTTAATTGCTTGGAAGGAAGGATCGTGGAAAAGACTTTGACTTTGGAGCTGTACAATCCGAGTCATCAGGACCCGCAGAAGGTAAAGCTGATCCAGGAGATAGCAGACTTAAAAAAAGAACGAAAGGCGGTTATCCTGGCTCATTTTTATCAGCCGCCCGATATACAACGGGCGGCTGATTTTGTCGGGGATTCTTTGCAACTCGCCCAGCAGGCGGCCAAGACCTCAGCTGAGGTGTTAGTCATGTGCGGCGTTCAGTTTATGGCTGAGAGCGCAGCTTTGCTTTGTCCGGACCGATTAGTGCTAATCCCCGAGGAGAATGCGGGTTGTCCGATGGCGGATATGGTTGAACCAGCTGCGTTAAGACTATTAAAGGAAAAAATACCGGGAGCCCTGGTAGTTTGTTATATCAATTCTTCGGCAGCGGTCAAG
>JAAZDI010000030.1 GCA_012512295.1 Syntrophomonadaceae bacterium | reverse complement strand
TTATGTTGTTAGCCTTTCTCATGATATTATTATTATAGAACCGGGGGATCGGTTTATTGTGCCGGCAGCATGCCTTGGAAACCGAGGCGCAAAGGGTTAGGCATTAGATGTGGGACGCGGTTGTGGGACGCGATAACTCGTAGTCTAACTCATTGATTTAAAAGGGGGGTTATAATGGATTTCAGTAAATATTCAATCCTAGTAGTAGATGATCAGACCGGTGTACGGCGTCTCCTGCAGGAAACTTTTCGGGAAGAGGGATATAATGTAGATACAGCCAAGGAGGGGGCCGAAGCCTTGGTTAAGATTAAAGAGTCCCCGCCTAGTCTGGTTTTACTTGACATGAAGATGCCCGGAATGAATGGCCTGGAAACTCTGCACCAGATTATTAAAGACAATCCAGCCCAAGCGGTCATTATGATGACGGCATATGAAGAATTAGAGGTTGTGCAGGAAGCGCGGAAATTAGGAGTTAAGGACTATATTACCAAACCTTTTGATTTGAATTACCTTAAGGAGTTAATTAAGAGCATCCTGTGCAAAACCCCTAAAGGCTAAAATCAGAATTTAAGAAACCTCACATTGCTGGAAGGATTTTTGAATCCTGTGGAGAAGTATTAATCAGGTAAAATCTCCACCCAGAGGGGGTGTCCCCAATGGTAATTCCAACCACTACTGTAGCTAATTTAGGTTGTACTGTCTGCGGTTGTACAGAAGTTTATCATTTATCCCTTTTTCTATTTAGTTCATATCAATCGGTAGGCATAACTTGCAACTGTGGTACCCATCTGCTCAATTTGGGCAGTCGCAATCACAAACGCTTCAGTCTGCAGGTTTACTGCCCTTATTGCCATCAGCCTCATCTTTACCTGCTGAACCGCAGGCAGGTCTGGCCGAGTCGGGTTTTATCATTAAAATGTCTGGTTAACGGACAGGTTATCGGCTTACTGGGCCCCGAAGAGGAAGTTGTGGCCAGCAGAAAGGCTGAGCAAAATCGGGTAACTCAGAAGAAAAGCGGAGATTCTCCGACTCATTATTTTGAAAATCCAACAGCCATGGATGCAGCCTTAAGTTGGGTAAGACAAATGGTGGAAAAACAACAGCTCGAATGCCTCTGTGAGCAGCTTGATTTGGCAATTGAGGTCTTTCCAGACAAACTACGCCTATCTTGTGAAAGATGTGGTGCTTGGAATGACCTGGCAGTCTGTTCAGACATTGATTATCAGGCACTGTCCAGCCGAAAACAAATTCAGTTATATCATCTGGATCGACTTAATGATCAAGGGGGGGCCGGCGGGCGGTCTTCGCAATCACGGAATAAAAGAAATTTATAAAAAGGATGCTGGATTGTCATTATAGTGTATATATTGCCTGGCCCAGCATTTTTTTGTCAGCTCTGGGATAATAAAACGGAAACCAAAAACGAAAATAGGGGGGCTATAGTACAAGATGGCTTTTGTCAGTTTAGCAGACTTATTGCGCGAAGCAGAAAGAGAAGGGTATGCAGTCGGGGCCTTTAACACTAATAATATGGAGATCGCCCAAGCGATTGTTGAAGCAGCCGAAGCAGAACGGTCACCGGTAATTATGCAGGCCAGCCAAGGGGCAATTACCTACGCCGGTTTAGATTACATAACTTCGATGGCTGCGGTAGCCGCTGCTCGGGCCACCGGTCCGATAGCCCTGCATTTGGATCATGGAACGAGTTTTCAACAGGTGGTCCAGTGCATTCGCAGCGGGTTTAGTTCGGTGATGTATGACGGCTCCAAACTTTCTCTAGACGAGAATATTGCGATGACCCGCAAAGTCCTGGAGATAGCCCGGCCGATCGGGGTCTCGGTCGAAGCGGAACTAGGCAAGATCGGGGGGACCGAAGACGATATTACAGTCGATGAGCGAGAGGCGTTGTTTACTGATCCAAAAGAAGCGGAGATTTTTGTCCGCGAAACTGGGATTGATGCTCTAGCCGTCGCGATCGGCACGGCCCATGGCCAGTATAAAGGGGAGCCGAAGCTTGACTTTGATCGGTTAGAAAGGATCAGGACCCTGGTTAATATTCCGATCGTCCTGCATGGTTCTTCAGGAGTGCCTGATGATGCCATTCGGGAAGCGATCCGGCTGGGGGTCCGTAAAGTCAATATTGATACGAACATTCGGGAGGCCTTTGTCTGGGCAATGCGCCGGGAATTGGAAAGAAATCCAGCAGAAATTGATCCGCGAAAAATTCTCGGACCAGCGCGGAAGAATACGGTCGAGATTATCCGTGAAAAAATCCGCCTCTTCGGAAGCAACAACCGAGTCTAACACCGCCACCCAAAAGCATCTTTAAGAAGGTAGGGAAGTAAACCAGTGAAACTTTTTATTGATACGGCTAATGTGGATGAGATTAGAGCAGCTTGGTCAATGGGGATAATCAGCGGGGTTACCACCAACC
>JAAZDI010000342.1 GCA_012512295.1 Syntrophomonadaceae bacterium | reverse complement strand
ATGTTGTCGCGATCGCAACTCCTCTAATTGAACCGGTTTTGATAATCCTCATTACCATCTTAGTTGGCTTGATCGTCTTATGTACGGTAATGCCTATGTTTGAAGTCATGAACACGATTGCTTTATAAATAGTTCGAGGTTGGGTAGTTTAGTATTCACTATTAACAATCGAGAGTCTATTTGTAAAGTGAGGAGTGATGATGATCAACAGGAGAACTCTCTTTAATCATCTGGCTAGCTCAAGTTTTTCATCTAGAAAAATAAAGTCGTATGGGGCGGTTATCGGCTTATCACCTCAAAGCTTACGCGGAAACAAAGGTTTTACGATTGTCGAGCTATTGGCAGTTCTGGTTATCTTAGGTGTTATAGCTGGGATTGCGGTCCCCAAGGTTAGTCAAACTATCCAAAATTCTAAGGTTAAAGCCTGTGAGGCCAATCTGGACCTGATTACCCAGGCCATAGAACGTTATGGAATGGACCATATTGATGCGACGTCCGGTCAACCGGATTACCGCGGGATCGGTCAAGATGATTGGGATGAACTGATACCGGATTATTTTGATATAAAGAATAAATCAGCAGGTAAACC
Source organism: Syntrophomonadaceae bacterium (assembly GCA_012512295.1). Lineage (GTDB taxonomy): Bacteria > Bacillota > Ch66 > Ch66 > Ch109 > JAAZDI01. The sequence goes on along the minus strand of JAAZDI010000342.1, from coordinate 4,261 downwards.
AACTTGCCCGGTAGATGGAGAGGTCTATTCCCTTTCTGCCGGAGGATTAAATACCAAGCCGGAAGTTAAGTGTAATGGCCATTAATAACAAGTATGACAATGCTATTTAATCTGCTTAACAGATTAAAAACAGAACAGACAGGTTTTTCCTTAATAGAGGTCTTAGCAGCTATCCTGATCATAGCCGTGGCAATAACGCCGCTTTATTATGTCTTCACCTATAACTCTTTGGTCATAGCCGATTCGGGACGGCGGACTCAGGCCGTGTTGTATGCTCAGGAGTTAATGGAGCGGTTAAAAGCCAATCCACATTCCTTGGGATTAGCAACAGGGGAATACGACGCTAGTAACCTGGATCAGTTGGGTATTGTCGAAGCACCGCCGGTTGGGTTAGTACCGTTGGTCACTATTGCTTGGGAAAATCAGAGTCTGGGACTGTATCGAGTGACGGTCAAAGTTCAGTGGCAGCTCAGAAAAGTCAGAGAGGTTGAGTTAACTACTTTGCTATTTTCACGTTAAGTTTAATAACTAGAGAAATATGAAGGCTGAAAAATGCAAGCTCTTTTGCTTAGTATCAAGTTATGGCGCGAAAAAGGGTTTACTTTAATCGAATTGCTGGCATCATTATCCTTAATCTCTTTAGTGCTCTTGACTGCTTCAACTGTCCTTTTGACCGGTCAAAAAGCACTATATCAAAATGGTAGTGTCCTCGAAATGCAGCAGGCTTCTCGTTCTGCTCTGCAATTTATGGTTAGAGAAATTCGGTCGGCCCAGGAAATAGTCGCGATTCAACCAAACACATTGACTCTCATTAATCATGATGGAAATAAAATAGCATACCGGTTGAGCGGAGGGACCTTGTGGCGAGATTTTTACCTTACTCCTACTTCGACTATTAGGAGTACAAGCCACCCTTTAGCGAATCAAATTGTAGACATAACTTTTACCGCCAGTGAAAACAGGGGAGTTAAGATTTATTTAACTGTCAGCCAAAAAAATAAAGAATATTATTTAAGTACTTTTGTATACCCACGGGTAGAGTGAACTTGTTTAACTACGTTGAACACAGAGGCATCAGTTGGAGACTCTGCTCCACCTGAGGCTGTAAACAAGGTAACCCAACTTATAGAAGGGAGTCTTCAGATTCAGACAAAGCCGAGGATTTAAGGAGTTCAATAGATATTGTGTCTAACGTTAAAAATATTACATTAACAAACAGGCGGAAGAATACTGGTAATGAGCCAGGGTCAGTATTAATTGTGGTGGTGTTGATAGTTGCAGCTTTAATGGTGATCAATGGGTCATTATTGATCAACTCAGCCATTGAGACTCGGATAGCGGCAAACCATGAACGGGCTATGGTTTTACAGTATCTAGCGGATGCCGGAATTGAAAAAATGCGGGCTGAACTAATCCATAATGAAGATTTAGTTAATTATGATAACGAATCAACTTTGGAAGACATTCAGTTTATCTTTGGGATGATGACCAATTTCGGGGAGGCAGAGATATCCAGTAGTCTGCGTGGTCCAAATTTACGAAACAACTTGGAAATCCAATCAACCGCCAGACTACCGGACGGGTCAAAAAAGACAATTCTGGTTGAGCTAAAACCACCGTTTAATGAAGCAGCAATTAGTACTTATTCAGAAATATACCTCCCGTAGATTGGCGGAAGCAATAATTTTGAAAGGTTGATGAGGGTATCATTTGTTGCCTTGGGAAACGGAGTCAAGTTATCGATCGAGTTGGTCTCGACATCGACAGTCATTCAATTAAAATGGTGCAACTTAGGCAGCACCGGGGTGAATTGTGCCTGGTCAAATGGGGGAGAGTGGATACACCAGCCGGGATTATTGATCGAGGCCTGGTGAATGACCCGATAAAACTGGGTGAGGCGATCAGTTCTCTTTTCAGTCAGCTCGGAGTCCGAAAGCCAGGGGTTGCCGCTGCCGTTTCTGGGCAACAGATTTTTCTCCGTCACCTTACTCTCCCGTTAATGCCTCATAGGGAGATGGTTCAGGCAATTAAATACCAGCTTCAAGGTCTGCTGCGGATTCCGTCGGCAGAGATCCGCTATGACTTTATCCGATCAGACTTAAATACTCAACCATCAGAAGATGGACTCATCGAAGTTACGGTGGTGGCAACCAGACGCTCCGTGATTGAGGGTTTAAAAGAGAGCATCGTCAGGGCAGGGGCAATTCCGCTTGTTTTGGGGATCGAACCATTAGCCATATATCGTTTGCTCCAAAGCAAAGAACCGGTTCCGGCTGCACCGTCAAGGGTTTTGCTAGTCAGTATTGGTCGGACGATCACCCAACTCAGTATCTTTGAACAGGGCGTGCTCCGATTTAATCGGACGTTAATGTTGAATGCAGCTACTGATCAGGAAAGTGTTGATTTCCAGAACGTGGTTAGGGAGGTTTCCACAGAAGTCTGGAGAACCTTGGAATATTATCAGTTGGAATATCCGGCGGCCAAGGTGGAGAGGATTCTCCTGACGGGAGAGGCAACCCGGTTTGGGGACTTCTCGGCCGTGTTGGGTCAGGTGGATATTCCTATCATTAAGTTGGATCCGTTGGCGAGGATTCGGTTTGAGAAATCAGTTACTGAGGCGGAAGCTGAAGAGCTCAGGACGAGTTATGGCGTGGCCCTGGGCTTAGCCGCCAGTGTAATCGATGCGCCAGCTGGTTATATCAATCGGTTGACCCACGGCAAGAGAATTCCCTCTTTCCGACAGATTTCATGGCCGGGGCGGCTGGACCGACACTTATGCGCTAACCAGATCAATTTATTTAGGGAAGACAATCTACCTGATTCCTCAAAGAAGAACCTAATCCTAATTGGCGCCTTAAGCTTATTGCTCGCTTTCTCTTTGCCGGGCTACTTATGTTACAGTTTAAGTCAAAAAGTGCAGGAACAAGAGAGTCGCTACCAGGAATTGCGCGATATCTTAATCGCAAAGGGCCTGCTAGTCAGTCAGGGGGCCAATCGGGATTTATTTGCCTCCACCGCTTGGGAAAAAGAACTTCAACTCAGTCAATGGCAGATTGACCGTGATCAATGGTCGAAAACACTATCGGCGATATATCAAACGATTCCAGCTGGTTGTTATTTGAAGGAAATACGTCAGTATGAGACTGGAGTCAGATTGATCGGACAAGCCCGGTCTTATCCTGATTTAGCTCGGTTTATGGCCGCTATAGAAGGACTAGAGATGTTCACCGAGGTAGACCTGATTAACAGTAAATACGACCCATTAGCCAAAGAGGTGCCTTTTGAACTACAATGTAACCGATTTAGCAAGAGTGATTAATGGATTCAATTATTGAGACATAAAGGCAATTGAAGGGTTCGGATGTGTTAATGACCTTACGCGAGAAGATATTGGTGGGAGCCGCTATAGCCACGGTGATATTGGGAATAATCCACCATTACTGGTACCAACCCACCCAATTAAAGCTAAGTGAGCTGACTAATCAGATCGAGATATATGAGACAGAATTAAAACGCTTTCAGAATAAATCTGATAATAGTTTAGATAGTAAGAACACTTTGCAAAGTCTGCAGGAAATGCAGCGGCAACTAACCGAACAGGTTCCTTACCGGGAAGCCATCCCAGAGTTAATTATTCATTTACATACATGGGCCGGACAAACCGGGACTACGTTAACCGGGTTTGGTTTGGAGAAAAAAACAACTGATTCAAGGTATAAGACTTCCGCTTATCGCCTTCAGGTATATGGTGGATTTACCGAGATTTGCGAGTTTGTCCGAAAACTGGAGCAATCAAAACGGTTAATCAGGATTGAAGAAATTAACCTGACTAGCGGAGAATCAGGCTTGGGCACGGCTGTTAGTCAACTGGAGCCATCAACGGCGTCTGTTTTAGAATCTTCTCCAGCGGCGAAGAACAACTCTCTGAAAGCAGATATTCGATTTTGTACCTATACTGATACTGCTCCAGATGCTAAGTAGTAATTTATCAGAAAAAGACTGCTCGCGCATTGTTTTGACTCTGCGCAGCGATTGGTGATTTACCTCGTTTATTCTCGTTCCACGTCTAGCCGGCTGACCGTGTTAAAACACACGGGTTTAAATTTAATTTTTTAATATAGTAGACTACCCGAGACAGTAAGAGATTGCGGATATATGGAAACCAATCCTTCATTACCAGAGATTAATTCAGAAAAAACCTGTCCTCGTATCTTACGTTGCGATTGGTGATGAACTATGCTAAGCTATTATTAGTTTCATT
>JAAZDI010000341.1 GCA_012512295.1 Syntrophomonadaceae bacterium | reverse complement strand
TATTTAATCTTCAGGTGGAGTAGAGTCGCTATCTGAAGCCTCAATGTTCAGCGAAGCTGAACGAGTTCACTTAGGTAACGCCAGGCTAACAAGGGGGGATTTAGGAGTGTTTTAAACCTAGCTGTTTATTAATCATATCCACTCCTTTTTTTAAATGCTGGATTTGTTGATAAATCGTCCAATCGTCATCGTCTTTTCTTTTTTCCTTTTTAGCTTGCAGGTTTTGTTCTTGGGCAGCAATGGTCAACATAATGCCTCCTATGGCGACAATAAAGTTTCCGATAACATTAAGATCATCAGCATCCTCTCCTTTAGATATTAAGAGGGCAATGATTAGGCTAAGTATAGCTAATTTTTCCGGACTCAAGCAAGTTAGGGATAACATTTATACCAACTCCTATAAAGAGATAAGTTTGTTAGCGGATAACCTAAGGCAATATATTCAACGGTTCTTTTTATTGTTCCGGCTACAACATCGAGCAACAGTCAGTTAGACCCGGCTCAGATGAGAATTGATAATTGGCTTCGCGAAGCCAGTTTTTTTATGCCAGGGAGCAATAGTTATTAGTAAATACATTTTTACCCATTACTAGCACGCTTTGTGGAGCAGGTTTACGTCGATCTGAATGGACCGGCCAAATATCAAGCCGCAGCGGAGTGGATGGAAGCCAGAGCCAGAGAAAGGGGATTAAAACTTACGGCTGATGAGGTTAAGGGTCTGGTGGAAGCAGCCCTCAGGCAACTGAAGGATAGTTTCGGTGCGGAGTGGTCAAATGCGGCTGGTAGGAGGTAATCCTTTGGGTTATGATGATAGGGATAATTTACTAACCGCCCATGCCTGTTAGGCACAACCACGGAATAAAAATAACACAAACTACGAGAAACGCGTTACTTTATTGTTAACTGGGCTGTAATGCAGGTTACATGACTGCATTTATTAGGATTCCAATAAATGGATGACACAAAATAGGCACAGTTAAAATAAAACAGCCTCCGGTCAAAATCCCGGAGGCCTTGATATTCGTGGAGCTGATGGGGGGATTCGAACCCCCGACCTGCTCATTACGAGTGAGCTGCTCTACCCCTGAGCCACATCAGCGGATAATCCATTAAGATTTGCTTCGCATCAGACGTACTTTCGTATCAGACGTCCTATATGACGTACTATATTATAATGCATTGATAAGCTGGTTGGCAAGTACTCTGGAAATAACCTAACTGTTGCGAACAGGGTCGTCGGGATTCCTCGGATGATTATACCTCGGACGACCAGACAAGCCTCTGAAAATAACCCGGCTGTTGCGAACCGAACAGGGAAACGAATCCGACTAAGTTGGCGAGTACTCTGAAAACAACCAAAAGCCTTTTCAATAAAAAAGGGTATAGAAAAAGCCCTGAGAACAAATGTCCCAGGGCTGAGAATTAATTCAAATTCAGTTATCACCAAAGCTTAAGCTAAAGCATCAAAATTAGATTGGACCAGAGAAAAGGTGGTCACCCGAAGGTACCACCTCGAAAGGCTGAGGTTCGTCGCTTATCTTTTTCCCCTTGTTGTCCGAGGGAATTTTTATAATGTCCCGGTAAGGATCGAGTTCGTCGTTATCTTTCTTCCTTTGTTGTTCCTTCTCTTGTCTCAACTCGATTATCTCTAAACAGCGGGATCAAAGAATAAAGTCCAGCCAGACCTACCAAAGTATAGATGATCCGACTGGCCATGGCAGATTGACTGCCAAAAAGGGCGGCTATTAAATCATATTGGAAAAGACCAACAAGCCCCCAGTTAAGAGCACCAATAATTACGAGAATGAGTGCCGTTTTATCAATGGCAGAATTATTCATGATTCCACCTCCTTTCATTTTTCTATTATTACCAGCAAGAGGCGGTGGAATACATGAATTATAAGCATCCGGCTGTAGACTGGTGCTATCAGACGGTTTTAAGGTTTCTGTCTAGTGCCAAAAAAAATGCTAAAAATACTCATGGCCACATTATCGTAAACAACATAAAGCAGGGTCCCGCCAATGAGTAAAATGAGACCGAGGGCAATTAGCTTGGTTATTGCCATCCGTTTTCCCCCAAATATAAGAGTATAAGCCTTATTAATCATGATACATATCTCACTCTATAAATTAGTATCTACTAAAATAATATCTTTAATCATCACCCAATAACTTAGAATTAGCAAGATTTAGAACTAACTCGGTTTTTCCTGTATCCTGAATGATTAAGTAAATCTATAATATTAAAATATTAAGCAAATCCATAATCTGAGGCCGCGGTCCAGCTTTTTTCGTGTTTCTTCTCCGGGTTATAAGCTTGCCGGATGGCCTTAACCAGTTCATCGATGGTAAAGGGTTTAGTTAAAAAGTCACGGGCTCCGGCCAGCCTCGCTCGTTCAAGGTATTCTGGTTCTCCTTGGACTGAAAGGATAATGATACTAATTGCCGGATAAGCAAGGGTGATCGCTTCACTTGCTCGAAGACCGTTCATCACCGGCATGTTAATATCCATTAAAACTACATCCGGGCGTAGATCTTCTGCCTGACGGATGGCCTCTTCACCGTTGGCCGCTTCGCCAATCACCTTGATATCGGGTTCCAATTGCAACAACCGCTTCAGGTTAGCGCGAGTCTCTGTCACATCGTCAACAATCAACACTTTTATGCAGGACATTAGACCATACCCCCCTTTTTTTTGTTAAAAATGTTGCTTAGTAGACTTTGGACGGCCGCGTTTTTCTCCATCACCGGTAAACTGTTTGAAGCCCCACTCAGGCAGCTGAATGGGGCTTGTTTACCCAGGTAATCAGGGCAGGGCTTCATTTAGACATTGGGTGGGGACGGAATTAAAATTGCTTGTATTTGGGGTATAGGTTTTTAATTTCAGCTTTAATTTAGCTGGTTTGTAAAATTTATTTAAATAAAATTCCCCCTTTCATTAATCTTTCATTAAATATTAACCAAATCATAAGACGCCTACTTCTATATGTGGGGGTCATCAGTGATTAAATGGTTACTATGACCTCCGCTTGGGATTTTATATGACCTAAGCCTACCAGGAGGGGAAACATTTGGGAATCGGGCGGGAGTCTTAATCGTAGAGGGACTCGAGCAATAAAAAAAGGACCCAATTGGGTCCTGCATAAAATACCAGAATCCTAGGCGGTCCTGGATGAATTCAGGACTATTTGTCTTTTTTATTCGAGCTAAGGTCCTGTGTTTTAGAGCACAGGAACAGGTTTATAGGGCGACTGATGCTTCCTTTTGTTAAAGGGTATCCGCGCTAGCACCTCGGTTCCCTGCCCGGGCAGGGTATTGATGCTAAATTCACCGCCGATCAATTCCACGCGTTCCCGCATGTGGATTAATCCGTAACTGTCGTGGGCTCTATTCTGAACAGCTTCTAAATCAAAGCCTCGGCCATTGTCCTTAATCTGAGCGGTGACGAAATCTCGAGATATTTCAATTTTTACGCTAACATCAGAGGCCTGGGCGTGTTTACGAATGTTGGTTAAGGCTTCTTGAATCAGACGAAAGAGAGCTACTTCCAGGTATGATTCTAACCGTCTCTCCGGACCCAGAGTAATCAGTCGAACTGGCAGGTGATATCTTTCTTCATAATCAGTGATGTAGCGCTTTAAGGTAGGAATAAGACCAAGGTCATCTAAGGCCTGAGGACGAAGATCGAAGATAATCTTACGCAGGTCCTGCAAGTTTTCCCGAACTACCTCTTTTAGCTCAATTAATTCCTGGCGCACTCGATCGACATTTAGTTCCCACATTTTCTCGCAATATTCCAACCGCAAAAAGATATTGGTCAGTGACTGAGCGGTCCCATCATGAATTTCCCGGGCCACTCGCTTGCGTTCGTCTTCCTGAGCCTGAATAACCCACCAGCCTAACTGCTGCCGTTTCTGATATTCATTCAATTTATCGCTAACATCTTGAAGGTTGCCACTGATAAACTTTAGCATCATGCCAACTTGAGACATCAAGGCCTCTGCTTTCTTGACGATTTCCTCAACGCTTTTAATTCTTCTTTCTAATTCATCACGGCGCTGTCTCAGGTTGGTTTCTTTTTCTCGGAGAACTGATAGTTGGATTTGAATGTTTTTGGCGTTTTCATAGGCTTCACGAATATGTTCTTCTGTGAAGCGGGAAAAATCACGACTAACTTCAGCTAAGCGCAAGCGGGTTTGTTTCTCAACCTTTTCCATTTTGTCAACCGTTTGGATTAACTCATTGACTTGGCTCTTGGTTTCTTGAAGCTCTATCTGCATTCGGATATATTCTTTTCGGGCATTCTCCGCGATGTCGAAAATCTGGCTCTGACTTATTTCAATAACATTGATCATTTTGGCGACAATTGTTTCCAGAGCCTTGATGTCTAATATTTCTGCCCGCATCATTATTGCTTCCCCCTATTTATGATACGCGTTAGAACTGTTATTTTTCTCGGGGCCAGCAGATGATTTCTTTCACCTTTGTCTCAAAAAAATTATTGGAATGGGCCGGTTGAATCACAATGGCGGCATCTGCCCCAGTGGCCGTACCTCCAATTGAGATAACTTCCTGGCCGTAAGGAATAAGCCCGGCATCTAAGGCCATGACCGCTATCTCTATGGCCACCTTGACTCCCTGACCAAAAATGCGTAAGGTTTGGGCCATAATCTCCGCCGGGTAAACCCCGCCAAACTTAAATCGGATTGCTCGGTCAATTCCAGCAAACAGATGGGTAGTCGTTAAAACCTTGACCCCGGCTGCTTGGAGTTCATTTCTGATCGAGGCTGGCATTTCATCTATGCCTGGACCAGCAAAACCAACGTGATGCGTTACGCAGACTACTTCGAAGCCTTGATTTAAATTTAACAAGTGGTTAACCGTAAAACCAGAGTTGGAAGCGACGACAATATGTTTTAGGTTTAACTCGCCGGCTCTTTTCAAAGCTTGTTGTACTGTTGCCTCGGTACAACTCTTACCCTTTTTATCCCAAAGCATTGTTAGCCTCCTGTCCAAGTTTTTCAATATCTATTTTGATTCCATTTTTTAGGTTCCGGAGAATTAAGTCAGACGTCTTTTCGCTAAACACCTTGGTAATATATATGGTAGGCATTTTATCCAGATCATGTTCTTGGCCTTCCGGCAGCTTCCGGCCATGGCGGTCAAGCAGCATTCGGATCACCGGCCGGTGTTGGGACTGTTTGTTAACGTCGACAACGATTCCCACGTCGCCGGTGTTTAATTGAACCAAACTACCCACCGGATATAGCGCGATATTTTCCAGGAAAGCAGCCACCACCCGAGGATCAAAAAAAGTATAAGTCCCCCGGGTTAATTCCCGTATCGCCTTATAAGGCAGGAAGGCGGGCCGATAGATTCGGTCAGCCAGCAGAGCATCGTAGACATCGGTAACCGCGGTAATTTTAGCGTATTCGTGGATCTCATCTCCCTTGATCTGACGCGGGTAACCGCTGCCATCAACTCTTTCATGGTGCTGAAGAGCAACATGAGAGGAAAGAAGGGGTATCTCTGGATAATGGCGAAGTATTTCAAAACCATAACACGCGTGTTTTTGCATTTCCTGGAATTCAGCTGGGGTCAGACAGCCAGGTTTATCCAATATTTCTTTGGGGATTTTGGTCTTGCCAATATCGTGAAGCAGGGCACCAATTCCCAGCTCTTTGAGTTGCTGCGTATTATATGATAGCGAGATGCCGGTCATCAAAGAAAGGATACAGACATTGACCGAATGCGCAAAGGTGTAATCGTCATAGGTCCGGATGTCTACTAGATGAATTAAGGCATTAGAACTGCTCAGGACCTCGTCGAGAATTTTATCGACAGAGTTTTTGATCAGCACCATATTAATCCGGCGCGAATCCTCAAGCTGAGTGAAGGCTTGACGAATTATTTTAATTGTTTCAACCCGCGTTCTTTCGGAAACCGTTTCGGGAATGGTTAAACCACCGGTTATTTCATCTCGAATATATATAGACTGAATGCCTAATTCGTTTAGTCGATTTATATAAAATTCGTTTAACTCGGTACCGGCTGCTAGAAGAACCTTACCCTCTGAATTATGAATAGCCCGGGCATTGATCATACCTGGTTCGGCATATTCGACAAGAATTCTACGCATGGTACACCTTCCTGCCCCGCGTTGTAGATTTTCGGGTTTACTCGGGAATCTGCTTAACTAATTCGGTAAAAATGTTTTAAATCCTGCCGGGAATCGATTGACTAACCTTACTTTTCTGTATCCTTGCTTCAATTATTTACATATGGTAAACTGGGCTAAATATGCTGCGGGGGTGAGGGTATGGCCAGAGGAATCAAAAACCGATCACGCCAGCGACCGAGTGTTCCAAGACATTTGATCCAAAATCTGGTACAGGACATGGTTTCGATGATGGAGAATGAAGAGAGTCATCCCTTGGCCCTGGAACTGGTAGATCAATTACCAGAAGAACTCCAGGCAATATTCATTGAAAATTTGTCTACAGTCCATCAAGTAGAACTGTCGCGTTTTTTCTGGTTGGTCGCCGAGGAATACAGTGGTGAGGTTCAAAAAGCAGCGAAAAGAGCCTTAGAGAAGTATCGTCTGCTCGGACTGGCAGTAGACGACTGGCAGGTTAATAAGACGCCAATTCCCACTAAGTTATACAAGGCCTTGATTTCCCGGACCCGTCTGACCGGGCAGGTTTCGTTGGTTATGGCGTGGGAGCAGCCGAATGGTCTGCTTGATGTCCGCTACTTTGTGCTGAAGTTTGGTCCCGAGGGGATCCAGCGTTATTTTAGAGTCTTGAATCTGTCTAAGCATGGTTTCCAGATGGAACACAACCCGTCGGAAACGGGGTTGGTTGAAATAACATTTGCTGAAGCGCAATATCTGCTTCAGGAATCTTATAAATATAACCAGCTTTATGGAACCCGGCCCGCTCGGCCATTCTTCCAATATGAAGCCTGGTTAAAAGAGGAAACGACATTAGCACCTGATGCAGTAGAGGCGCTAGCTGGTAAAATAAATGAGAAAAAACTGAAACCGCAGCACACGGCGAATGCTTTTTTTGTCGCGGAACAAAACCAGGATTGGGGTTTAGTTTATGACCTTTACTCGAGTAGGTCCACCGTTTGCCGTCGGTCTCGGGAAGAGTATCTGCAAGCCCAAGCGGCTAAAGAGCGCAAAGAAAATTGCCTATATCTCAGCTCAAATATTGAAGAACAGGTTGTTCGTCGGAAAACAGCTGACGTTCAAGCCCGCTTAATCGTTAATGAAGATTTTCGATTAGAAGAACGCAAGTATGGCTTTAGTTTAGTCCTGGAGGGTGATAATTGGAAAATCAACCGGGTAAAACTGTTGGAAACGCGTAAGATTGATGAAGATGATCCAGATAATCCGTTAAACTATGAAGTTTATTGTGCCCTTTACACTATTAGCGAGACAATCCGGGTCCAGGATTTTTTGGAGGAACTACCGGAAGTAGAAGTATTTTCCGAGATGGAAGATGGGTTGCATTACCGGTGGCCTCGGTACCCGGATCAAATCGAACACGGAATTAATATTGCGGATACGGTTTTTAGTGAGTTTATTTTAACTAGTGATGAATTGCTTATTGTCGCCCGAGATCGAGGAGACCTGGATTCCATCTGCAGTCTGGCCGAGGATCGACTAGGAGAGTGTATTCAATATCAGCAGCAGTATTACGTTGACATCAGCCTGGTTTACGCAGTCCTCGGCGGTGAATACTCCTCTTTTGAAGAACTTTTGGGAGATCTGGCAGTCGAGGAACCAGAGGAAAAAGCCCCGGTGATGATTGCTACCTATCAGGTAGATAATCCAGGTCCTGTTCTCAAACGGATCCGTTCCTTTACCGTGTTTGAATTTGACACGCCAGAAGGGGTTAAGGCTTTTTACGAGTTTGAACATATTCGTTCCCGCGCCGATGGCGGTGAGGTGGGAGAGGGATTTATCGCCGAGTATCGAATATCTGCGGAATATTTAACGGTAGCCACCTTTGGTCGGGAGTATTTGGCTTTGGTATGCCAGGAATTGGAGAGGGGATTAAAAAGAAATCTACGCCTGATTGATGTCCAGGAACAGAAGGAAGACTACTCCTTATTGGCGGCTGTCGGGAAAGCTAAATTGCCCAAGGAAATCATGATGCGCTGGCAAAAAGAGGAAGTGGGCCGCTGGATGCAAACAGAGATTCCCGCTTTAGAGGGCATGACCCCTCAGCAAGCCAACCGGTCCCTGCGCGGACGCCAGCTTTTGTGGGAACTGTTTAAGTATATGAAGGATCTGCAGCAGGATTTACAGCGTAAAGGGTTGAACCCACCGATTGATTATCGGGAATACATTCGGGCTGTTGGTCTGGGCGACTCAAGAAGTGGAGAGTGAATAAATAGCTGTTGACACTTAGGGGTTAATTCCCTATACTATTGATAAATTCTTTCCAAAAGCTAATTGGATAAAAAAGGCGATGACAGGATTATCGAAATATACTTGAGGCAGGCAACAGAGAGCCGGGGGAGCTGAAAACCGGTCCTGCCGGGTATATGAGCGTCTCTTCCTTGAGCTGCTAGCTGAACAGTTGCCAGCTGACTGCTGGTTGACTAATTAGGTGACGTCGGAATCAGTACCCGTTATCGTACTGGTGTGTTATACACCGTGAGCTGGTTGCCGGATGGCGACAAACAGGGTGGTACCGCGGGTTCCCTCTCGTCCCTGACACTTTAAAATATGTCTGGGAGGAGGGTTTTTTATTTTCCTGGAGTGTAACTAGTAGAATAGGGGTGATTTACTAATGCGGAATTTAAAAAGCGACCAAACTAAACTAGGGTTGGAAAAGGCACCGCACCGGTCTCTTTTTAAAGCCTTGGGCTTAACCGACGAAGAGCTTAGGCGACCAATCGTGGGGATAGTAAATGCTAAGAACGAAGTAATTCCTGGACACATTCATTTAGATAAGATTGCTGAAGCGGTTAAGGCCGGGGTCAGAATGAATGGCGGAACTCCCATGGAGTTTGGGGTAATCGGGGTTTGCGATGGAATTGCCATGAATCACCTGGGGATGAAATACTCCCTGGGCAGTCGGGAACTGATTGCGGACTCCGTCGAGGTGATGGCCATTGCCCATGCCTTTGATGCTCTGGTCTTTATCCCGAACTGTGACAAAATTGTGCCGGGGATGTTAATGGCTGCGGCGCGGCTTAATCTTCCCAGTATTTTTATCAGTGGCGGTCCGATGCTGGCCGGCCGTTTTCGCGGTCAAGCGGTTGGTTTGAGCCAGGTGTTTGAAGCGGTCGGGTCCGTGGCCGGTGGTCGGATGACGGCTGAGGAACTCCATGAACTAGAAGAGTCGGCCTGCCCGGGCTGCGGTTCCTGTGCCGGGTTATTTACCGCGAACTCCATGAACTGTCTGACTGAGGCTTTAGGCATGGGACTACCCGGCAACGGGACCATTCCCGCGGTTCACGCCGCCCGGATTCGACTGGCCAAACAGGCTGGCTGGCAGATCATGGAGTTGCTGCGCCAGGATTTGAAACCGCGGGACATTATGACCCCGGCTGCTTTTCATAATGCGCTGGCTATCGATATGGCCTTAGGCGGTTCCAGCAATACGATTTTACATCTGCCGGCCATTGCCCATGAAGCCGGTGTGCCGCTAGATTTAGAACTGGCGGATCAACTGAGCAAGCAAGTTCCGCACCTGTGCAAACTAGCTCCGTCCGGGTCACACTTTATGGAAGATTTGGACGAAGCCGGCGGAGTAGCCGCGGTGATGGCGGAACTCCTGCAGCATGGTCTGATTAAAGGAGAAGCTTTGACCGTAACTGGCAAGACGGTGGCTGAGAATATAGCCGGCCGGCGGATTTTACGGTCGGATGTCGTTCGGCCCGTTACTGATCCCTACAGTGCCAGCGGTGGGTTGGCTATTTTGCGTGGCAACTTGGCCCCGGAGGGAGCGGTGGTTAAAAAGGCAGCGGTCGCCCCGGAAATGATGACTCACCGGGGGCCGGCCCGGGTGTTTGATTCTGAGGAAACAGCCGTAGCCGCTATTCTTGGGGGTAAGATTCAGAAAGGCGATGTAATTGTGATCCGCTACGAAGGACCCAAGGGCGGGCCCGGGATGCGGGAGATGCTCACGCCGACCTCGGCGGTGGCCGGTATGGGCCTGGATAAAGATGTTGCTTTAATAACTGATGGTCGTTTTTCCGGGGCAACCCGGGGTGCTTCGATTGGGCACGTAGCCCCTGAGGCGGCTGAGGGCGGTCTAATCGCCCTGGTTCAGGAAGGAGATTCCATCTTAATTGATATCGTTGGTCAGACAATCACTCTGGAAGTAGACGAATCCGAAATTAACCGACGCCGAGCTGCCTGGACGCCACCAGAGCCAAAAATAAAGTCCGGTTACATGGCTCGGTACGCGCAGATGGTTTCTTCCGCCAGCAAGGGTGCTGTGTTCAAATAGAAACATTGGTATGTGGAGGTGAGGTCATGGAATTAACAGGAGCACAGATCTTGATTCGCTGCCTTCAAGAAGAGGGAGTAGATACTATTTTCGGTTATCCTGGCGGTCGGGTCCTGAATATATACGACGAGATATATCAATCGAATTTACGCCACATTTTGACTCGGCACGAACAGGGGGCGACCCACGCGGCTGATGCTTACGCGCGGGTGACCGGGCGCCCTGGGGTATGCATCACTACCTCAGGTCCTGGAGCGACGAATGCGGTTACCGGCATTGCCACGGCTCACATGGATTCGATTCCTTTGATTGTTTTTACTGGTCAGGTAAACGTTGCGGCCCTGGGACGGGATTCCTTTCAGGAAGCCGATATTACCGGCATTACTTTGCCGATTACCAAACACAGTTATTTGGTCAGGAACACCAAAGACTTGGCCCGGATTGTTAAGGAAGCATTCTATATCGCCACGACTGGTCGACCCGGGCCAGTAGTGATCGACCTGCCCAGTGACATCATGGTGAATAAGGCCCGGTTTGATTATCCGCAATCGGTTAACCTGAGGGGTTACCGGATCTTGAAAAAAGTTAATCAGCTTCAAGTCAATCAAGCTGCTCAGATGATCAACCAGTCCCGACGGCCGGTCATGTATGTTGGCGGCGGGGCAATCAGTAGCGGGGCGCATCAGGAGGTTTTGGTCCTGGCAGAAAAAGCCGGCCTGCCGGTAACAACTACCTTAATGGGCTTGGGGGCTTTCCCCGGTAACCATCGTCTATCCCTGGGAATGCTGGGGATGCATGGAACCCGGTACGCCAATTATGCCATTTGCGAGTGTGATTGTTTGATCGCTGTGGGGGCCCGTTTTGACGACCGGGTGACCGGGAAGATCGAGGCTTTTGCGCCAAAAGCCAAGGTCGTGCACATTGATATTGACCCGGCGGAGATTGGCAAGAATGTCCGGGTTGATGTGCCCATTGTCGGGGATGTCCGGATGGTTCTAGGGGAACTTATCCCGAAAATAGAAGCTAATGCGGCTGAACGAGCCGAGTGGCTGGCCAAGATTGATGAATGGAAGCGGGAATACCCATTGTCCTATCACCAGGGGGACGATTGCATCAAGCCGCAGTATGTGATAGAGCAGATTTATGAGGTTACTCAGGGAGAAGCCATTATCACGACTGAGGTTGGACAGCACCAGATGTGGGCCGCTCAGTATTATAAGTATGTCCGGCCGCGTTCCCTGGTCACTTCCGGCGGCTTAGGCACCATGGGGTTTGGCTTGCCAGCGGCGATTGGGGCTCAGATCGGGATGCCGGATCGCTTGGTGTTTGATATTTCCGGCGACGGCAGCTTCCAGATGAATTCTCAAGAACTGGCCACAGCTGTTTCTTATAATCTGCCGATCAAGGTGGCGATTATCAATAATGCTTATCTGGGTATGGTTCGGCAGTGGCAGAAGCTTTTCTACGGTGGTCGGTATTCGCAAACTGACTTGGCGGGGATGAGCCCGGACTTTGTGAAGTTAGCGGAAGCCTACGGGGTGACCGGTATTAGGGTAACTCGGCCCGAGGAAGTGCGGCCGGCTATCGAGCAAGCCATTGCCACCCCTGGTCCAGTATTTATT
>JAAZDI010000340.1 GCA_012512295.1 Syntrophomonadaceae bacterium | reverse complement strand
CTTTGATCTAAAAACGGGCCAGGACGTTCAGGTAATCACTAATTACTTTAGCAGCACATTTGAATCCGGCCACCGGGCAACGGTCATCATTGTGGAACAAGTCGAGTCCTCCTATCTGCGGTTCTTGCGGGGCAAAATTGACGACATTAGACGGGATATTCTGGAATTATGGGATTGTTACGAGTGGTTAAATCAGGAAAGAAAGGATATTGATTCAGAAGACCTGCGATTTAATCTGGATACAGGCATATTGGATAGTCGCGACCAAATAAACCGGGGCGTGCCGCTAACCCGGGATGAACTGGCAGAGAAGTGGCTGGAGGCCTTGGATGCTGGCACAGACGAGGATATGCTGCTTTACCTGATTGCGGATCAGGAGCAGATCTTGGCTATTAATCTGCGGGAAGATAAAGCGTTCGGGGTTCGGGAATGGATCAGCACCGGAACCATCAGCAGCCTCAATCCAACCACCGGGATGGTTACTTTGGCTCAGTATAAGGATTGGGACAACCTTAATGACCGGTGGAACTTGAACCAATCCTCCCGGGCAATTGATCTAAAACGGGCGCAGATTGTCCGCCACGGCCGGTCAGTGCCAATCTCTAACTTGCGGGTGGGAGACCAGTTATACTGGCTGGAGGATATTACCGGCCCCATCCTGGTGATAGTCGAATAAAGCAACTCTCAGCTACGGGGACGGTTCTCTAGGACGGTCCCCGCGGGTGTGAGAACGGTATAGCTGCAAGATGGTTCTGCTGGACAGTATAACGAAGGAGACGGCTTGAATGGCCAGTGGAATTGGCGACTTACAGCAGAGAACGGAGGCGGCCGTGGATCAGCAGGCACAATTGTCTGACCCGACAAGGGGCAAGTTTGATGAGTTTAATGCCTGCCCGTGTCCCGGTGTCCGGTGTGCAGGAGGTGAAAACAGTTGCTGATAAACAAAACCTATACTAACCGTCCAAGATTACTGGGCACAACCACTAATAATAGTACCCCAACAAGAAAACAAATGTGTAATTTTAGCAACTGGATTAATAAGCTCAATCGAGGCTTTTGGCTGGGGTTGATTTGGTTATTTATATCATGGACAATTTTCCCATCATTAGGGGGAGGCAGCTTCACCCTTTGGCGACTTCCGGCTGCCTTCGCGCAGGCCAGCCAGTGGCCAGAGCTGATTTCCAATCCGGTTGGGTTTGAGGGTGGCATTAGGAATGAGCATACCTACCAGGAAGTGGTTCTGATCACTGGCCAGCCGATCGTCGTTTCTGGGGAACTGAAGTTTAGCGGTGGACGAAGCCGGGGCGAGGTCACGACTCAGACTTATTCCTACAAGCTGGAAAACCCGACAGCCGGCATGAAGCTCACCCGCAGTGTGACTCTGGAAATTACGGAGCAGGAACAAAATGGACAGACCTTTCAGGTGACAGGTCTAAAGAACTTCAGCGAAACAATCACAATTGGGACCGGTCGACAACGGGATACTTATAAACTGGTCAAAGACGGCTATCAGTTTCATCACTCGGCAGTGATTGACCACCGGCCGGCGGTTGATTATTTTTCCGGGAATTGGAGTGCCCGCAAGACCTACGAGATTAACCGCGGCGAAGGGACGGTGACTCTGGATATCAAAGGGGAGGCCGTAGGTTACAATCACCACTGGGGCTCTACGGAAACCCGACAGATAGATTACTACCTCAGTTATGATCGCCAGCCTCCAGTGGTTGTCCCGGGTGACGAAAACGAGGAACCGCCCGGACCAACAATCTGGAATGGCACTGCCCGGCTGCAGGTTTCGTTTAACCGGACCAAAGACCTGAACTATATCCTAAATGACCCGGTGCCGATCAGTTTCCGGGGCGGGTACCTGCAGACCGAGCAGGAGGAAAACATCCTACAGTACTATTATAATCTGCCCTACTTTGACAGTGCTGGGAACATAATCCCCGGATGGCGTAATGAAGCGACGGAGAATCTGAAACTGTGGACTGTGCCGCGCCAGGAACGGCTCCCGGTCTTCACCATGAAGGACCTGCGCGGTCATTGGGCGGAGGAACAGATTTCGCGCATGATCAGTGTGGGGGCTTTTAGTTCGACTCAGGCCTATTTTGGCCCCGGGCTGCCCATAACGCGCGCCGGGTTTGCGCGGGCGATCGTTGAATTAACCAAGATGCAGCCGCCGGCGGACCCGAACACCACCCGTTCAGCCCGGCAGTCCAGGGTTACGGAAACCCTTGTTAGTCCTTTTGCCGATGTTCCGCAAACTCATCCAGATTTAGCGGCGATTGTTGAGGGACAGCGCCGGGGGCTATTTACCGGCGCGGGGCAGGGCCTTTTTCTGCCTGAGGGGTGGCTGACCCGGGCCCAAGCTGTTACCATTATGGTTCGAGCCCTGGGTTTTGAAGGGCTGGCCCCTAACCCCACCTACCGGATTGTGGCCTTTCATGATGATGCCGCGATTCCCATCTGGGCCAAAGACTCTGTCTATGTCGCCAGTCAACTGGGCCTAGTTAGCGGGACGCAAGGCTATTTCCATCCCGAGGAACCTTTAACCCGGGCTGAAGCGGCGGTGCTTCTGGACCGTTTTCGGGAGTACCTGCAAACTGACCTGAAATATGATTACCGGGATAAGATCATTAACCGGTATTAAGAATGTATGTCGCTAAAAGGATGCTGAAGAAGATGCATAATGCTGAGATATCGAAAAAAATGCGCATTAGAGCCTGGCTGCTCTTAACTATTCTGGGTTTAGCAGCCGGGATCTTCTTGTTTTGGCTTACCCAGTATTCGGCTCCGGTCGGCGGCAGTGAATTGACGGTCGCGGAGCAAACTGATTTAGGACAAGCCATTACCCAGCCCGCTAGCCGGGAGGTCTTTCGCTTTTACCGGATCATGGTTGAGTTGGATCCGGACCAGCGTCAATTAAAAGGCGTTTGCCGTTTAAACCTGCGCAATGACCAGGCCCTGCCCTATCAGGAGCTTTACTTTCACCTCTATCCGAATGCTTTTCAAGATTCTCAACTCACGCCGGCCCCGCCGGCCGCCTACCGAGCTGGCTTCAGTCCGGGTGGAATGGATCTGACCGAGGTGCGGGTTGAAGGGATGCCGGTAAAAACCGAGGTCAACGGCACCCTTCTCAAAATCTGGCTGCCGCGGCCTCTCTTGACGGGCCAATCAACCACGGTCGAGATCAGTTTTTCCGTCACCATTCCCCAGGCCGCTTACCGTTTCGGTCACTTTAATGGCGTCACCATGCTGAGTAATTGGTATCCTATTCTGGCTGTGCGCGATGGAGCAGGCTGGCACCTTGATCCCTACAGTCGGTTAGGCGACCCCTTTTATAGTCAGGTGAGCGACTATGAAGTGACAATCCTTTTGCCGGCCGACCAGGTAGTAGCAGCCACCGGCTGGGTAGAAGCAGAAACAGCAGTTAGTCCAGCGAAAAAAAGGATTCGGCTACGCGCCCAGCAGGTTCGCGATTTTGCCCTGGTCACTTCTGCTGATTTTCGGGTAATTTTCGAACCAGTAAATGGAGTGACGGTTTATTCTTATTATCTCCCCGGGCATGAATCCGGCGGCGAATTGGCTTTGCAGGCAGCCAAGCGGACCCTGCAGTATTACAATCGAACCCTCTGTCCCTATCCTTACCCTCAGTTTTCCGTCATCGAGGTCCCCATGGAGGGTTTTGAGGGGATGGAATACCCCATGTTAGCCTATCTCAATAGTCGATACTATACGAGCAAGTTTTCTGTGCGTGATTGGGAACCGTTAGTAGCTCACGAGGTGGCGCACCAGTGGTGGTACGGCTTGGTCGGCAGTGACCAGTATCGCGAGGCTTGGCTGGATGAGGGATTGGCCGTCTGGCTGGCGGAACAGTATCTCCGTGACCAGTATGGGCAAGCGGGCTATCAACGGAACAGCAGCCGCCTGAAAAAGGCCACTTCTTTAGGCCCAATTCTGAGGCCCCTGGGGGAATATACTGACCGAGAAGAATACTATGCGCTGGCTTATTATGGCGGATCCCTTTTTTGGGAAGAATTAGAAGGTGAACTAGGACCGGCCAAGGTCCAGGAGATCTGGCATTATCTGCTTTGGCATTATCAGTACCAAGAAATTAACACCCGATTGGTTCTCGAAGCAGTCAATCAAGTAACCGCCGATGATTATCGGGACTATTTCTTGGCCAGGCTGGGAGGCTTGCCAGGTGAATTGACCGTTGGAAAAGCACAAGGCCCGGAAACCGATGAAGCTGGCCCAACCACGGCGAGCTTGCCCGATACCTGGGCTTTGGAACCCCGAACGGGGGTGCTGCCGGAAGATCTGGGCAGCTACGCCGAATTAGTGAATCAAGAACCAGCAGAAATAGCCTGGCCTGAACAGAGCCCTGGACCTGACCTTATCATCAAAAACCTGAGCCTGATTGAACGGGGCGAACAGTGTCATTTGATCATTCAGGTAGCTAATCTCGGAGATCAAGCCGCTGGTCAGTTTACGGTTCAAGTAGAAAATGAAGCCGGGGTGATTTGGCAGCAAAAACTAGCCGGCTTGCCAGCCGGTAAAGTCTACACTTTCGGCTGTAGCGGTTCCTTCCCATCGGGTTGGGTTAACGTCGATGCGCACAATGAGGTTGCGGAGAGTAATGAGCAGAATAATCGCCGAGTGTATTCGATTGACAGGTAGAACGGCTTGTGAGAAAATAGGGCAGTATTAAGCAAAACCAAGCGGATTGTGCAGAGGAGAGCCGGTGTTATGAGTATAATCGTGGATATTAGAGAGAAGATAAAGCACAGGTGGCAGGAGGCGGCCGAAGCTGCCCGACAGGCCGGCCGTCTGTCTTTTGCGGAATTACCGCCTTTTATTATCGAAGTGCCCCGGGAAAAAAACCACGGCGACTTAGCCACTAACCTAGCGATGGTGCTGGCTCGTCCCACCCGGATGGCTCCCCGGAAGATAGCCGAGGTTCTGCTTGAATTCTTTGATGACCAGGATACCTGGGTGGCCAAAACAGAGATTGCCGGGCCTGGTTTTATTAACTGTTTCTTAAAACCGGAATGGTTGTACCAGGTACCCCTGGAAGTGGCGGCTTTGGGCGAGAAGTATGGCTATAGCGAAGTCGGTCGCGGCGAAACAGTCCAGGTAGAGTTTGTTAGTGCTAACCCAACTGGTCTTTTACATATCGGTCATGCGCGAGGGGCAGCGTTGGGAGATACCCTGGCCAATCTGCTGACAGCGGTCGGTTGTCGAGTAACTCGAGAGTTTTATATTAATGATGCCGGCAATCAAATTGAGAAATTTGCCGATTCGCTGGAAGCCCGTTATGCGCAGGCCTTAGGTCAGCCGGTTCCCCTGCCTGAGGATGGGTACCATGGGGAAGACCTGGTTGAGACAGTGCAAAATTTTATCAGCCAATACGGGGATCGTTACCTAAACGCAGCCCCGGCTGAACGTCGGCAAACCCTGGGTGATTTTGCCTTGCAGGAAAAGTTAACGGCGATTCGGACTACTTTGGCTGCTTTCGGGGTAGAGTTTGACGTCTGGTTCAGTGAACAGGAGCTGCATCAATCGGGTAAAGTCAGTCAAACCTTGAAGAAATTGCGCGATCAGGGTTATCTCTATGAAAAAGAAGGGGCCTTATGGTTTTGTTCGACCCAGTTTGGGGATGAAAAAGATGAAGTGGTCGTGCGCAGCAATGGTTTGCCGACCTATTTTGCCTCGGATATTGCTTATCATGTTGATAAATTTGCCCGTGGTTTTGAACGGGTCATTAATATTTGGGGAGCAGACCACCACGGTCATGTGGCTCGGATGAAGGGGGCCCTGGCTGCTCTGGTCCACGATCCGGAACGGTTGGAGGTTATTCTGGCCCAAATGGTGCGCTTATATCAGGGCGGAGAACAGGTGCGCATGTCCAAACGCACCGGGCAATATGTCACCCTGGAAGAACTAATTGAGGAAGTTGGCAAAGACGCGGCCCGCTACTTTTTCGTCATGCGGGCGCCGGAAAGCCATCTCGATTTTGATCTGGATCTGGCCAAAGCCCAGACGAATGAAACCCCCGTGTACTATGTCCAATACGCCCACGCTCGGATCTGCAGCATCTTTCGGCAGGCCAAGGAAGCCGGGATTAAGCAGCCAGTTATTGAAACCTGCTGTCTCGAACGCCTGCGGGAGCCGGCTGAAATTGATTTATTAGCCAAAATTGCCGAATTCCCCGTGGAAGTAATAATGGCGGCCGAGTCGCGGGAACCTCATCGGTTAGCGCGGTATGTCCATGAACTAGCTGCCCTGTTTCACAGTTACTACAATGCTTATCGGGTTCTGGTCGAAGAAGGCGAACTGCGTGACGCTCGCTTGGCTTTGGTGCAGACTGTTCAAACCACCTTGCGGAATGGGCTGCGGATATTAGGAATTACCGCCCCGACCCGAATGTGATTCTCTTAAACAAGGCTAACCCCCATTTATTTAATGAAGCAGTAATGAAGCAGGAGTTTTTTGATTCAGATAAATTCCTTCTCTCAGCAGGAAAACCTGAGGATCGGGTAGAATAGGAACACCGTCTTAGATAGGCGAGCATAAAATACCTGATAAAATGGCTCGCGTTTCTAGAGATAGTTCATGTTCAGGGGAGAGGTATGGATGAGAGGCGATCGGGAGATAAACTTGGCTAAGATGTCAGAAGTGGACATAGCTTATCATATTTTAAAACAGCGGGGTCAGCCGGTCTACTTTCGAGACCTGATTGAGGAAATACTGCGGATTAAGTCGGTAGGGACGGATAATTGGTCCAAGGCAGCGGCCGCTATATATACGCGGTTAAATTTAGATACCAGGTTTAGTTATCAGGGACAGGGGAAATGGAGCTTGCGCTCGGTTGGCCCGGGGAAGATGCCCCGTCGGATCCGGTTGATCAGAAAGACTGGCAGCACTATCCTCGGATCAGGCCGGCGTCTTCGCTTATCACGCTGCGGTGAAGGATTGGAATTGGGTGAACCCCCAGAGGTTCTGGATGATGAGGCTAGTTCGGTTGACCAGTAGAGAGGAGAATATTCGAAATTGACCAAGTACATCTTTGTAACCGGAGGAGTTGTCTCATCCCTGGGTAAGGGAATAACGGCAGCTTCTTTAGGTTGTTTACTAAAAACAAGGGGACTGAAGGTGGCGATCCAGAAGTTTGACCCTTATATAAACATTGATCCCGGCACAATGAGCCCTTACCAGCATGGCGAGGTATTTGTAACCGATGATGGGGCGGAGACGGATCTTGATCTGGGCCACTACGAACGATTTATTGACGAAAGTTTGAGCCGGAGCTGTAATGTCACAACCGGCCAGATCTACTGGTCTGTTCTCCAAAAGGAAAGAAGGGGCGACTATCTGGGCAGCACCGTTCAGGTAATTCCCCATATCACTAATGAAATCAAGGAAAGCGTCTATCGAGTGGCCCAGGAGAGTAACCCGGATGTGGTGATTACCGAAATTGGCGGAACCGTGGGGGACATTGAGTCCCTTCCTTTTTTGGAGGCTATCCGTCAGTTAAGGAGTGATCTGGGACGAGATAATGTAATGTATATTCATGTTACTCTAGTTCCATATCTGCGGGCCGCAGGTGAATTAAAGACCAAACCTAGTCAACACAGCGTGAAAGAACTGCGCAGTATCGGGATAAACCCGGACGTCCTGGTTTGCCGCACGGAAAAGGAGCTTTCACCAGAGCTAAAAGAAAAAATGGCTCTTTTCTGTGATGTCGCCCCGGAGGCCGTGATTCAAGCCCTGGATGCTGAGTCCATCTATGAGCTTCCTCTTATGATGGCCAATCAAGGACTGGACCATATTGTGGTCAACCGTTTGGGGCTCCGGTGCGGTAATAATAACTTGCAAGAGTGGGAAGACCTGGTCAAACGGTTTAAAAACCCTCGAACCCGGGTAACCATTGCTCTGGTCGGCAAGTATGTTGAATTGCATGACGCCTATTTAAGTATCGTCGAGAGCTTAAACCATGCCGGAATATACCATCAGGCACAGGTGGATATTCGTTGGGCCTACGCCCAGGACCTGGAAACAGGTGGGCCGGAGTCTTTTCTCCAGGGAGTTAATGGCATCCTGATTCCAGGCGGGTTTGGCGATCGAGGCATTGATGGAAAAATAATGGCTGCCCGGTATGCCCGAGAGCGGCTTATCCCGTTCTTAGGGATTTGCCTGGGGATGCAGTGTGCGGTCATTGAGTTTGCCCGCAACGTTTGCGGCCTTGAGGGAGCTCATAGTTCTGAGTTTGCGCCAGATACCCCTTATCCGGTAATTGACTTAATACCGGAACAGAGGGAGGTTACGGATAAAGGGGGAACGATGCGGTTAGGTAGTTATCCCTGCCAACTGGAGCCCGGCTCTCTGGCCTTTCAGGCCTACGGTCAGCATCAGATACGGGAACGACATCGTCACCGCTATGAATTTAACAATAAGCTGGGCCACCTGCTCGCCGAGAGGGGGTTAAGAGTGACTGGGATTTCTCCGGATGGTCGCCTGGTTGAAATAGTGGAATTACCCAGCCACCCCTGGTTTGTCGGCTGTCAGTTTCACCCTGAATTTAAATCTCGGCCTAATCGGGCGCATCCGTTATTCCGAGATTTTGTCGGAGCCGCCCTGCGCCACGCCGAGACAGGGGGACGGATATAATTGTCCCGGAACATAATGCTTGGAGAGGATATAGTTTGTCTCTAAAATATCGCGTCATTACTGAGGCTGAGAGAGAAGAATACAATCGGTTTGTGGGCAGTGTCCCCAAAGGGCATATCCTACAGTCCTACGAAT
>JAAZDI010000339.1 GCA_012512295.1 Syntrophomonadaceae bacterium | reverse complement strand
GCTTGTGGCTGTCCCTGCAGTAAAGGAAGAAAGCCGTGAGTTGCGGCACAAGTAAGAATTTCTAATTTGCCCATCTCGCTAAATTTACGAAAGGCATTTAATAAATCTCCCCGGTATAAATTATGGTAATAATGCTCAATCTCTTGAAGTCGGGCCCGGTACCAGCGGGCTACACAGTGAAAACCAGGTTGACCCCAGGTGCGAATCTTTTCTTTATTAGCGAGTTCCAAACGAGAAGATAAATACTTCCGAAATCGTTCCTGAAGGAAATCGTCCTTCAGCATACTCATCAGGGTAGGAGTCATGGTTAGGGTGATTTTAAAATTAACATTATCCTCAACCAGCTGTTCAAAGATCATTAATAGAGGTATATAAGTCTCTGTAATAGCTTCGAAAAACCAATTCTCTTCGAGACAGTAATTTAATTCCGGATGGCGAACATACGGAAGATGGGCGTGAAAAACCAGCATAACCAGTCCATCGGGCAAAGTTGTCACCCTCCTGATATCTACTTTAATTTAAACTTTTTTAAAATTATGCAAGGGATAATCAAAATACAACTTAATTTGATTATTATCAGTTAGCTCAGGTCTAATTCCCTTACATTCTGGGAGCAATATGGTATTGCTTATAATATGAGAATCAAAGTTCCCTTCTTTCCATACCCCTAATTCCAACCATAAGCAATTACCCGATGGAACCTCCAGATAGATACGACCCATCTGATGATTCTCAGTTAGATTATCAAGGATTAGCAACTCGTCAGATGAGTTCCGGTCAATTGGTCGTCGGCGTAAAGCTAAAGATAATCCAGGCACACTTGATTCCCAGAAAACAAAAACTTTATTTGGATTACACATCAAAACTACCAGGTAGTCTCTTCCGTAACTCTCTGGTAGTTCTGGACCTAAATTTTCCGATAGGCTAGTGGAAAACATCTTCAAAACCCCCGCATAATCCTCAATATTTAATGTTCCAGTTTAGCCCGAATCATCAACAATAGTTCCTTTTCGAATAAACACAACACCTGAATCACTTATTGTAAATCGCTTGGCGTCTTGCTCGGGATTATAACCAATAACTGAATTGGGGGGGATCCGTACATTTTTGTCAATTACAGCTCTTTTAATTCGGCTGTTTCTACCAATCTGAACCCCCGACATAATCACTGAATCCCGAACATCAGCGTAGCTATTGATCCGAACATTCGGGGAAAGAACGGAATGAACTACCTTTCCGCCGCTGATAATACAACCATCGCACACAATTGAATCAATCGCGGTCCCGATTCGACCAGTATCTGATTCACTAAATAAAAATTTAGCCGGCGGTACCTGTTCCTGAAAAGTCCGAAATGGCCACTCCGGATCGTAAAGGTTTAAGGATGGCAACACGGAAACCAGGTCCATATTTGCCTCATAGTAAGCATCTAAGGTCCCTACATCTCTCCAATAAGGCGATTGATCACTGTTCGGTTGCCGAAACTGATAAGCAAATACTCTTCTGCCGGATTCCAGCATTTGAGGGATAACGTTTTTGCCAAAGTCGTGGTCAGATTGCAGGTTGGCTGCATCTTTTTCTACCCATTCAATCAAGCTATTGATATGAAATACATAGATGCCCATTGAAACCAATACCTTTTGTGGTAATTGGTCCAATATCGCCGGATCTTTGGGCTTCTCCAGAAAGCCAGTAATGCCGCTGTTGGAGTCTATTTTAACTACTCCAAAATTTGGTGCTTCTGACTTATCTACTTCGATCGTCCCGATGGTAATCTCCGCTCCAGTTCTAATATGATAATTAAGCATTTGCCGATAGTCCATCTTATAAACGTGGTCTCCGGCAAGAATGATCACGTAACTAGGATTCGCCATTCGAATAGAATATAGATTTTGGAAAATCGCATCAGCAGTGCCTAAATACCAATTTTTATTAACTCTTTGTTGCGGTGGAATAGGATAAATATATTCTCCGAGACATCCACTCAAAAATCCCCAAGAATAACGAATATGTCTTTCTAAAGAGTGAGACTTGTACTGAGTTAAGACCATTACTCTTCGAAGTCCAGAGTTTATACAGTTACTTAGAGTAAAGTCTATAATACGGTATTTACCTCCAAACGGAACGGCCGGTTTGGCTCGTTGTTCGGTCAGAGGAAATAACCGACTACCTTCGCCACCAGCTAGCACCACCGCTAAAACTTTGGTTAGGTCGACCAAACGATAACCTCCTCCTTTCACTGCATAAGCATAGGAAATATTTATTAAGAGCCGGAGCTTTGTGACTTAACTATTCTATTCGCTCTTAATCTTTAAATTTCCTTCCAAAAATAAGAAAAGAAAAAACGACAGTTGTTTTATGTTAAAATATAATGAAATGGTATTACGGACAAGTTTAAGAAAAGTTATGTCTGAAAAGAAAGGCAGGTAAGAAAACAACCAATGAAGCTTGAAAATATTAGCCAACAATCACTTATTCGAGATCTCGGTCTTGCACCCGAAGGTTTACTAAAGATTGAATGGGTTAAAATGCATATGCCGATTATGAACGAATTGTATCGTCAGTTTTCTCAGGAGAAGCCCCTTGCTGGTCGACGCATTTTGCTATGTCTCCATCTTGAGGCCAAAACAGCTTACCTTGCCTTGACTCTGTTAGCTGCCGGGGCTGATGTCACTGTAGTAGCCAGCAACCCTCTTTCCACTCAAGATGATGTAGTGGCCGGGCTTGTAGCCAGTGGTGTACGAGCTTTTGCCTGGCATGGTTCTACTACTGAAGAATACTTCGCTAATATTCACCGGGCCCTGGATTATCACCCCGAAATAATCATTGATGATGGGGGTGATGTCGTAACTCTATTACACACCGAAAGACCTGAGCAGGTTACAGAGGTAGTTGGCGGTTGTGAAGAAACTACTACAGGCCTAGTCAGACTTCGATCAATGGAAAGAGACGGTCTGCTTCGGTTTCCGATGATCGCAGTTAATGATGCCTTAATGAAATATCTTTTTGACAATCGTTACGGAACTGGACAGTCTGTCTGGGATGGGATAATGCGAACCACTAATCTGGTGATAGCCGGTAAGACCGTGGTCGTTGTCGGTTATGGCTGGTGTGGTAAAGGAGTAGCGATGCGGGCGAAGGGTTTGGGAGCCCGGATTATCGTGACGGAAATTGATCCGATTAAAGCGAACGAAGCCTTGATGGATGGTTTTGAAGTTATGCCCCTTTTAGCAGCCGCTCCGCAGGGTGACTTTTTCATAACTGTAACCGGTAATGTTAGCGTAATCCGGCGGGAACACCTGGAAGTAATCAAGGACAAAGCAATTCTGGCCAATGCCGGTCATTTTGATGTGGAAATAAATAAGTCAGACCTGGCATCTTTAGCTATATCTACCAGAACTGTTCGGAACAATATCGAGGAATTTGTGTTTCCCGATGGTCGTCGGGTTTATCTTCTAGCTCAGGGTCGGCTGGTTAACCTAGCCGCGGGTGACGGCCATCCAGCGGAAGTGATGGACACTAGCTTCTCACTACAGGCCCTTTCCGCTCGTTATCTGGCTGAAAATGCTGGCCGGTTAGAACCTCGAATCATCAAGGTGCCAGCCGAAATAGATCAACTGGTGGCTCACCTCCGTCTACAGAGTCGCGGGATACAAATTGACCGTCTAACCCCAGAACAGGAAAAATATCTGGCTAGTTGGCAGTAGTCACTAATTGGCAGGCCATAACAAAGTAATACCGATGATGAGAAACCCAGGAACATTAACCGGGTTTCTCTTTTTACTTAACAGATCCTATGCCGTATTATGCTCGGGCACACCCTAGACAGGAACGCACCGCGTCGGCTTCAGGCTGACCTCTGCCTTGCCCTGCAGGCTTAAAAAAGTGGAGGCGCCGATAAATCGGGACAAGGCTTGTTGACTTTTACCTGGGTTCTAAGTTTAGACTTACCAGATGCTAGCTGGTCTGCTAAACTAAAGTAGGAATTCCTCTTGCCAAACATCCATAAGTACTGGAGGTAAGCCCGTGAATTATGAATCAACAAGGCTAAGCCAGTCACCAAAAACTGAACCCTACGCCAACAAATGGATGGTTTTAATGGTAGTTTCCGTTGGTATTTTTATCTCCTGTATGGATGGAAGCATGGTAAACATCGCTACTCCTTCGATTGCTGTGACGATGGGAATCCTTCCCCAGACTGCTCAATGGGTAGTTACTGCCTATTTATTATGCATTACAGCGACCCTACTCTTATTTGGCCGCATCGGTGATTTGATTGGGGGCAAGGCGGTATATTCCACCGGTTTTCTGATATTTGCTATTGGTTCTGGCCTTTGCAGTCAGGCTGGAAATGTGTGGCTCCTGGCCTTGTGTCGGGCTTTTCAGGCAATAGGAGCTTCGATGTTGATGTCGACCGGCATGGGCATTGTAACAGCCTCCTTTCCTCCCAGTCAACGTGGTCAGGCTCTGGGTACCACCGGGACAGTCGTGGCCTTAGGCACCCTTACCGGGCCGATCCTCGGCGGCTTTATTGTCGGAACGTGGGATTGGTCAAAAATTTTTTACCTCAACGTTTTTTTGGGGGTCATTGGCTTCTACTTAGCTTACCGTTACCTGCCGAATCATTCACTTGGTCAAACTAACCAGTTAATAATGGATCAAGAAACCGGTCCTACCAGCCGGATTCAGAGACTCATATCTCAAGTCATTCAACTACGTCAGCAGCTTGATCTGGTTGGCTTTGGCTTATTTGCCTTAGGTATTATCTTATTCCTGCTCAGTTTAGGGCAGGGCCCGACCTGGGGCTGGCAAAACCCGCTGACGCTTATCTTTGGCATTGCGGGTCTCAACTTGCTTTTATTATTCATCCATCGAGAGAAAAGGGTTAGATTGCCACTGCTAGATTTAAATCTATTTCAAAATTGGACCTTCGCCAGCGGTATTTCAGCCTCTATCTTGGCTTATATGGTGTCTTTCTTTGTCTCCTTCTGGATCCCCTTTTACTTGGGGCAGGTCCTTTTGCTAACCCCGCAGCAAATGGGTCTGATTATGACCGCCATTCCTTTGACTATGGCAGTTGTCTCACCTACAGCCGGCTGGTTATCTGATCGAATTGGTTATCAAGCACCTACCTGCCTTGGTCTCATTATCACCACCTTTGCTCTGATCAATTTATCATTGTTAGGCTCGTCAGCCTTAATTGCTAAAGTTGTTGTGGGGGTAGGTATCTATGGATTAGGAATGTCTTTATTTAATGCCCCGAATAATAGTTCAGTCATGGGTTCAGTTCCTCTATTTAAACTAGGGATCGCTGGCGGAGTTGTCGCTACTGGTCGCAATTTAGGCATGGTCCTTGGAGTAACCCTGTCTTCCGCTGTCTTTGCGTACTTTTCCTTAGTCTATTCCCTTTCGACTCCTACTGTGGAACTAAGCCGAGAAGTTTATGCGGCTTCAATTGCTCGGGTGTTTCAAGTAGCCGCTGTCATTAGTACAATTGCGGCCGGCATCTCCATCCTACGTGCCAACTCAAAAAAATCAAACTAACCCTTGTCAATATTCAGTGAAAATGTCACCTAAAACTAGTCTTCTTTATTCAGTAAAAATGTCACCGAGTGATATTTTTTTGAGGTAGAAGATGCATTAT
>JAAZDI010000338.1 GCA_012512295.1 Syntrophomonadaceae bacterium | reverse complement strand
GCTCAACACCTCTCGCTGGTTCGTTTTTAGTTCAAACCAACCGTCTATATTATGCCAATTCTCTATCTCATAATAATGCTGCTCAGTCAGGAGTTTGTAGACGCTATTGATAATTGCCTTATTCATTCTCTGCTGTCCGGTCGGATCGGGCAGATTGGTGATTGTTGGGTAGAAAATTTCTGTTTTCTTTCTTGGATTGACCAACTTTTTAGTCATAATCTGTACTGGTTTACCAGGAAAGTTACTCACGCTTAAACACCCTTTCCCAGATAGTATTTGTTTCATACTATTCTAATTGCCGGATAATTAAGCCTGTCCGGAAAAGGAGTTTTTATATATTTTTCAACCCGTTCAGGAAAACTAATAAACTAAGGTAGCAGCTTTAATGTGGGAGTGACTTCTTTGCCCAAAATCCTTGTTGTAGACGCCCAACCGGCGACTCGCGATCTAATTCGACTGTTTCTAACTCGGGAAGGCTACCGGGTAAAGACAGCGGCCGATGGCCATGCTGCTCTAACTCAAATAAAGTCTTTCAAGCCTGATCTTATAGTCCTAGCGATAATGCTGCCGGATATTAGCGGCTACTCGGTCTGTCAAAGGATTGTCGAAACCTCAGCGGTCCCAATAATTATGCTGTCTGAAAAAAGCAGCAGTACGGAAAAAGTATTATGCCTAGAACTGGGCGCCGCCGACTACCTGGCCAAACCGTTTGATGTCCAGGAATTATTAGCGCGCATTAAGCTCCTCTTGCGTCGCTTCGATGTTACGTCAGATATTAGCAATATAATCAACTATCTAGATTTAACTATCGATTTGAAGAGCAAAAAAGTATATAAAAAAGAAGAGCCGATTTCCCTAACCCCCAGGGAATACCAGCTATTAGAAGCGCTTGCCCGCCATCCAAGCCAGGTGCTCAGCCGAGAAGAATTGATTGCTCTGGCCTGGGGTTATAATTACACTGGCAATAGTCGGGCCGTGGATATTTACATTACTCGATTACGGCAAAAAGTGGAGGATGACCCGCGTCAACCTCGCTATATCCTCACAATCTACGGTTTTGGTTACCAATTTGGTGAAGGATAGTCCCTTAGATATTCCTCCAGGGTTATTTTTTTATCAGCGATGACTTGAGCAGCTTCCACACCTACATATCGTAAGTGCCATGGTTCATAACTATAGCCGGTGATGTGTTCCTTGCCGGCCGGATAGCGGATAATGAAACCGAAGTCAGCGGCATTTTGGCTTAACCATCTACCTTCCGGGGTAGAGCCAAAATTCTGGGTTAATTTAAAGCCGACACGAGAACTAGTTAGATCAATCGCCAGCCCGGTTTGGTGCTCACTTTGTCCCGGATAGGCACTCAACCGGTTAGCTTCTTTTTCACCTAGCTCTCTCGCTTTACGGGTAAAAATGTCTTTTTGGGTTTGATAAGAGCGATAGGCAGAAACACCATAAATATGAATATTTTCTCTTTGGGCCTGTCTAATCAGTCGACTGATAGCCTGGGCCGCTTCTCGACGCAGATACTTTTTGGGTAAATCCTCTTGAAAACAAAAAGGGATATCCGGTTTAACTAAATCGGGCGGAACAAAATCTGCTGGTAAACTATTGGTTTTATTTACTAGGATCAGTAGATCTAGATATTTTGTCATCTTTTGAATGCTTGCCGATTTTTCCGGCCCGGCTGCCGGTTGATCAGAGACCGGTGGGTTCGGGTTTAGGTTTAGATTTAGGTTTTGATCTGGGTTTGGGTCTGGGTTTAGATTTGGGTTTAGGTTTATGTTTGGGTTTAGGTTTGAGTTTGGGTTAAAGTTCGAGTCTGAGTTTGAATTTGAATCAGTTGAGCCTGGTTCAGGCATAGTCTGTTGGGCTGGCTCAGTCCGTTCCAGATCAGTTGCCAAGGACTTAACCGACTGGTCGGGTCCTTCTATTGCTTCACTCGTTTTCGAACTTGCGTCACCAGATGTCGCTTTTTCTTCAATATTCATTTGTTCATCACCCATTTCTAAAATGCCGGAAAGATGATAAATACTACTCAAATCTAAAATTTCCGTGGCACTTGCATAAGCGGTTGCAAAAATGGCTATGCAAACTAACAATAATGAATTTACAAGTTTTCGCACCTTATACACCCTTCAAAAGTAAAGCACTTGTAAATCCATTATAATAACAACATATTTCAAAACTGTTTCATTTGTGTTTCAAAGCTGCAACAAACAACTGGATGTTTTAGGATAATGCGACACCCATCGGAACTAGCATAAAAAAAGCCTCCAACTGACTGCGGAGGCTTCTTTTGATATTACCAATTATTACGTTGTCATGCCAATCTTTAATATATTTCCCTAAGACTAACTAACGAACTCGAACTCCCAGTCGCTAAATTCAAGCCCCCAGTAGGTAGCGTCATCAAACTCCGGTACATCGGTAATCTCCAGGTTATAATCAACGGATTCACCCGGGCCAATGTTTACGACAAGATCGGTAAAACGTGCGTTTGCGGCCTCTACCGAATCTCCATCATCATTAGCCGCGAATATTTTCACATCTACTTGCTTAACAGTAGAAATAAAGACATCCCCGGTATTGGTGAAGGTACCGGTTGCTGTCAGTTGGCCATCAGCGTATTCAACCTCGGTTAATTCAAATTCCATGGACGGATTAACTGCAACCGCCGGTGGAGTAACTGGATATTCGGGAAGGTCAGCTTGGTCAAGAATGTCCGCCCGGTATGCAACCCCATCCCACTCGACTCTTTTATTCAAACTCTCAGCAATAAAACGCAGTGGCACATAGGTCCGATCGTTAATAATCTTAGCCGGTACATCCAGGGTAATCATTGTATTATTGGGTCCAATTGCCTGAGGGTTATTGATTTGCAGCCAAATATCTCCGGAAGTGATCGACTGATCATTTGGATTCCACGCTACTTCTTGACCTAAAGCCTCAAAAATTGCTCTTAAAGGGACAAGTGTTCGATCATTCTCAATTACCGCTGGTTGCTCAGAAACTAACTGAACTCCATTAATAAAAATCGTTGGCGTGTTGCCCGACGGTAGGATGGCAGCCGGTGAATCAGCGAGAAAATCCATTGCTTTATACTCTGCAT
>JAAZDI010000337.1 GCA_012512295.1 Syntrophomonadaceae bacterium | reverse complement strand
ACATTAATATTTTGATGGTTAACGAAGAGATTGTGCGCAGCCTGGTTGACCCTGAAAAGGTCTTTTATAACGTGAATACCCCGGAAGATTGGCAGGAGGCAGAACGACTGATTTAATATATAGGAGTGGCCAGTATTTATGCATGATGAAAATAGTTTCCGGCGTAACCGGAAAATTGAGCATATTCAGTGCTTTTTAGCCTTGAAAGATGGCCCAGTTGCCAGCGGTCTTGAGGATCTCAATCTAATCCATCAGGCCTTACCCGAACTTAATTTCGAGGATATTGACCTATCGGTAGAATTCATGGGGAAAAGGCTGGATGCCCCGATTATCATCAACGCTATAACCGGGGGTAATCAAGAAGTGCTTTCTATCAATCGCGCCTTGGCTCAGGTAGCGCGAGAATTTAACCTTGCTATGGCGGTTGGTTCCCAAACGGCAGCTCTGGAAAACCCAGCAGTCCGAGAAACTTATCAAGTAGCTCGCCAGGAGAACCCGGCCGGGGTTCTCCTGGCCAATATCGGAGCTTTGGTTGCTCCAGAACAGGCACTACAGGCTGTAGAAATGATTCAGGCCGATGCCTTGCAGGTTCATTTGAATGTCCCACAGGAGTTAGCCATGGATGAAGGTGACCGCACGTTTGTAGGAGTGCTGGCCAATCTCAGCCGGATCGTTGAGGTCTGCCCGGTCCCGGTTATGGTTAAAGAAGTGGGGTTTGGTCTGTCCCGGGAAGTAATTACTCGTTTAGCGGAAACTGGTGTCCAATGGGTGGATATTGGCGGACAAGGAGGAACTAATTTTATTGCCATTGAAAACCAGCGAGGAAAGTCCTTGGTTAGCGACAGTCTTGAAACCTGGGGCATACCCACAGCGATTAGCCTTTTAGAAACCCTGGCGCAGAACCATCATTTTAAAGTTGTTGCCACCGGAGGAATCCGCAGTGCTTTAGATGTGGCTATAGTCCTGGCGGTTGGGGCTGACCTGGCCGGCATGGCCGGCCCGATCTTGCGTTTATTAATCCAAGAATCAACGGCCGCCCTTCAGATGGCTTTGACTAAAATGCTTTATGAACTAAGATGTGTCTTTCTGATGACCGGAGCCAAGAATCTTCAAGAGCTGCAGCGCAAACCAGTGGTGATTACCGGAAAAACAAGAGAGTGGTTAGCGCAGCGGGGAATAGAAACAGCCCATTATGCGCAACGCTAGTCACCGATCCAATTAATTGCTTAGCCGCGACCAGGGTTTTGCAAATATAGGAATAGTTAATATTAAGTAGATTTAGAACATACCAGTTAAACGGTCAGAAAATATCTGGCCGTTTTTCTTATCTTTTTCATTAGATTTGAGAAACTATCATAAAGACAATTTCCCAGAAAGGTGGGTCAAGCCCTGAGAAATATCTGGAAAGGCTCCATCAGTTTTGGGTTAGTCAACATCCCAATAAAGGTCTATCCGGCGACTGAGGACCGAGATATACATTTTAACCTTCTTCATTCTGTTTGTCAGACTCCCATTAAATACCAACGACGTTGCCCTAGTTGTGAGCGAGAGGTCAGCCAGGGAGAAATTGTCAGGGGTTTTGAGTATGAAAAGGGACGTTATGTTATCATCTCGGATGAAGATATGGAGGAAATGGCGGCTCAAAAGGATCGAACCATAGAAATTCTTGATTTTGTGGACTTGAAGGAGAGTGACCCCATCTATTTTGCAAAATCCTATTTTCTAGCACCGGCTGAGGGAGGAATGAAGGCTTACGCCTTACTACACCAAGCGATGGAGGAATCAGGGCAAATCGCCATTGCCCGGGTTGTCCTGCGGGCAAAAGAATCCCTGGCAGCGATCCGGATTTACCAAAAGGCCTTGATGATGGAAACCATGTTTTACCCGGAAGAAATCCGTTCCGTCGAGCTGCTCACCGAATTGCAGCAAGATTTTACGGTTCAGGAAAAAGAAGTGGCTATGGCCCAATCGTTGATTGCTAGTTTGACGGTTCCTTTCAACCCCCAGAAATACCAAAGCGAATACCGTCAAGCAGTCCGGCAAATGATTGAAGCCAAGATTCAGGGAAAAGAGGTGATCATTCCAACTAAACCACAGCCCGGCAAGGTGGTCGACCTGATGGAAGCTCTGCGGGCCAGCATTCGGCTGGCTGAAGAAAAACAGGGCAAAAAACCGTTAAATAAAGATAACCAAGAAGAGCCAACCAGAACTACGAAGGAAACGAAACCTCGTACCCGGAAACGGAAAAAAGGAGCAGAACTGGCAGCCAAGTAAAAACTCTCTTTTATCTCGATTTTCTTAGCTATTTGGATAATCACCGGGCATGGCGAAGAATGATTGCCATCATAAAGACAAAATTATTGATTATCCTCACAGTGGGCATAAACGGTCAGAATATATTCTGCCTTTGTCTTATCTTTTTCTTACAAATTTTAAACTAACAGAAATAGGTGATGCGATGTTGCTGGGGAAGCCCTTTCGGCCCATGGAACCGGTTCGTTACGCGGAACCCTTTGATTCACCGGAATGGGGATTTCAGGTTAAGTGGGATGGCGTTCGTATCCTAGTCCATAAGCTGGGCCGGAAGGTGGTTTTATATAATAAAAAACTCCACGAACGAACCAATCAATACCCGGACCTGATTGAGGAATGTCTGGCAGTCCTGGACTGTCAGGAGGCAGTGCTGGATGGGGAGGTAGTCGTTCTGGCCGAAGGAAGGCCTCATTTTCCGCGGGTCCTAAAGCGGGATTGGGCGACTAACCCGAGGACGATCCGCAGTTTGGTTCAACAATTGCCAATTGCTTATATGGTTTTTGATCTGCTGCATCTTGATGGTGTCGATTTAACCAATCTTACCTTTTGGCAACGCCAGGAATACCTCCAGCAGTTAGTTGCCCCGGGTTCAATTATCTATCCGGTAGAAACAGCGCTGGGAACCGGTCGATCAATCTTTACTGCTATAGTAAACCGTAATCTGGAAGGAATAGTGGCCAAGCGGTTAACCAGCCCCTACCTCCTGGGACAAAAATCAGATTTTTGGCGCAAGATCAAGAACGTTAAACAACAATCCTTTGTTGTCGGAGGTTATTTAATCAAAGAAGGCCGACCAAATTCTTTATTATTAGGTGCTTATGTGGAAAATGATTTGATATACGTGGGTCGGGTTAGTTCTGGTCTTTCCGCGGCGCACTTAAATCTGATCCGCGACCATTTCCCGCCGGATCCATCTGTCCCTTCACCTTTTCGAGATATTCCTCGTCTGTCTCTCAGAGAGACTGAGGTGCAGTGGTTGCCGCCCTGTTTGGTTGCCGTAGTCGAGTTTCAGGAATGGACCGATGACCTGAAAGTAAGACACCCAAAAATTATTGGTTTTTCAACAGATTCCCCTGAATCATGTACGTTGTAACCGCATTTATGACATTGATTATTTATACATACTTATACCGCTTATACCGCAAGCCAATTACTCTCAGACAATGATTAGGAGGGAAACGGTGCAGGTTCAAATCAATGACAACAGTGTCCAGTTTACTAACTTGGATAAAGTATTCTGGCCGGAAGAGGGGTATACTAAGCTGGATGTCTTAAACTATTACACTCAGGTAGCCCCTTTTCTATTACCTCACCTGCGGGACAGGCCAATGGTTATGGTTCGTTATCCCAATGGGATAACCGGCCACCATTTTTATCAGAAGGAGTGTCCAGATTATGCCCCGGACTGGGTGCGGACTATTAGTCTCGAACACAGCGGGGGGAAACGGATCCATTATTGCCTGTGCAATAACCTGGAAACCCTGCTTTGGCTGGTGAATCAAGGCGCAATTGAGCTCCACCCTTGGCTATCCCGCTATCAGAGTGACAATTATCCTGATTTTTTAGTCTTCGATTTGGATCCGGATCCACCATCTGCTTTCCCGGACACTATTCCTTTAGCCCTGGTTTTAAAAGAAGCCTTGGCCGAATTCGATCTGCAGGGTTTCGTTAAAACCTCTGGCGCAACTGGGCTGCATCTCTACGTTCCGATTATGCCGCAATACCCTTATTCAGTAATTACCCAGGCCGCTGGTTTTCTGGCAAGCTTAGTCGCCGAGGCTTACCCCCGGCAGGCCACTGTTGAGCGAATGGTCCGCAATCGAGGAGGTCGCGTTTATCTTGATTATTTGCAAAACGGTCGGGGAAAGACCCTGGCTTCTGTGTACTGCTTGCGTCCAATTCCCGGCGGCCCAGTATCCATGCCGGTAACTTGGGAGGAACTAACCCAAACAAAAGTTAACCTTGATCCGACCTATTTTACTCTTAAAACAGCGCCGAGCCAACTCCAGCAAAGAGGTGATTTATTTGCCCCGGTCCTGTCTATTAAGCAGAGGATAGATCGTTTGATCAAAGCGGCAGGGGTTAAGTAAGAGAATAGGATAAAAGACAGCGGGGCAATCTATTATTACTAATACTGGTGAAAGGAGTCAAAACCATGACCGGATTTCCGATAGGTTTAACTGTCTTAATAATCATCTCCGTTCTTATCTTTTTTGGTTTGGCACATCGGGTCCTGGATCGTTTACATCTTTCTGATAAGACAGCTCTAGTCATAATTGTGGCCATGGCGGTAGGCAGTTTTATCGATATCCCACTAGGAGCCAGGACCAGCCTGAATGTCGGGGGAGGTTTAATTCCGATTGGTCTGGCTATTTACGTCCTGAGCCGAGCCGGAACAAGCCGAGAATGGGGGAGGGGTGTATTTGCTGCCGTGGTTACGGCCGGAGCCTTATACGGGGCCAATCGGTTAATTGGAGCAGATCCAGAGACCATGGCGATTGATCCGTTGTATGTTTACCCGTTGATTGCCGGTCTCGTGGCTTATTTGATTGGTCGTTCGCGCCGAACCGCTTTTGTTGCCGCTACTTTAGGCGTTGTCCTCCTTGATATCGGCTTGCTGGTCTGGCAGACGCGTACTGGTATATCGGGAACCGTCGCCATCGGTGGAGCCGGGGCATTTGACACCATTGTGCTGGCTGGAGTAATTGCGGTTCTGTTGGCAGAATTAATTGGTGAGACCCGGGAAAGACTGCAGGGTGGACCAGCCGAAACAGGACGACCCCGAGCACTTCTAGAAAACCTTCGCGGTTCTAGCCTAAGGACCAAACTTAAGCCGGTTCCAGAAAAGAAACCAATGTTTTCGACGACAGAACCGGTGAACAAACCGGTTGAAAAAGATAACGACCAAGATCAAAAGGGGCGATCAACCTTGGCCCAAAATGATAATCCCAACGACAGGAGGGATTCGGGTGTTTAAAAAGCTAACCGGTTTAATTCTAATCTCGGTTTTTCTAGCCACAGCCGGGGTAGCGGCTGGAGTGAGTATTGCCGATTTGCAGTTATCCGAAATAACAGTTCCCGTATTAAATCCGCTTTCCTGGTTTAGTTCCGAAGGAGAGGAACGGACGGATGGCGGGTACTATGCACTAGTTAACGAACAAGGTCAAGTTCTAGATCAAACAGCAAGGCGGGTTTATGAGGGTGACGAATTTATCGATGCGGATAACAAACACTACCGAGTAACCAAAGTAGTCGGTGACATTGCCCATTGCGAGTATCTTGGTATAGCAAGCCTGGCCTGGGAGGAAACCGAATTATCCCCAAATAGTGAACTAGCGATACCGGTGGCAACTAGTAAGCCTTTAGTGGGTATTTATCATACCCATGGGGATGAGTCCTACCTGCCGTCACAGGGTGTGTCCTCGGTGGCTGCCGGTAAAAAAGGTGGGGTTACTGAAGTAGCTGTTGCTTTGAAGGATAAACTTGAATCAATTGGTATTCCAACAGCTTACAATGATGCTCTCCATGCCCCCCATGATAGCGGTGCTTATCACCGGTCTCGTCGCACCGCTAGCGCCCTGATGAAACAAGGAGCTCAGGTTTTGATAGATGTTCACCGGGATTCAGCCCCGGCCCAAGCTTACCGAACTGAGATTAATGGCCAAAAAGTGGCCCGGGTTAAATTAGTGATTGGCCGGCGCAACCCGAACAGTTCAGCCAATTTGGGTTATGCCAAAAAAGTTAAAGCTTTCCTGGATCAAAACTATCCCGGTTTAGCTAAGGGAATCTTTGTCGGCCGGGGCGTTTACAACCAAGATCTTCGGCCCACCTGTATCTTGCTAGAAGTCGGATCGAATCAAACCACCCTGGGAGAAGCTAAAGCGGCCGTGGGTTTATTTGCCGACACGCTGCCCAAAATAACCGGCATCAACCCTCAAACCGGGGCGCGACAGGTTAGTCAAACCGCCGATGAAGGCGGTAACTGGAGGTCCCTGGGTTGGTTAATCGCGGCAGTTATTATTGGAGGAACTGGCTACCTGCTAATCAGTACTGGTAGTTT
>JAAZDI010000336.1 GCA_012512295.1 Syntrophomonadaceae bacterium | reverse complement strand
GCATGGTGACGCTTTTCCTTCTCAGGCCGGTTTCCTCTGAAGAGTAGACATAACCAGAACGTTTGATTAACGCATACTCAGCCTCCAGGTTTCTCGCCTCATCAGAACCGGGATAATACAGGGACAATAAGACATGGCTGGCCGGCTGATCCAGTTGCGGAAAAGCCAGTTCACCTGGAAATTCGACGGCAAATCCTCCCTTGCCGGAAGTCCGGTCCCCGCCGATTCCTTCATCACCCAGGACCCGGAAACAGGCCTTGAGCCGGCCCCATAATTCCGGCGCACACCGGACCAGACAGTAAAGACCGGCCTCCCGGGTAAAGGTCACCTGGTTAAAGTAATAGATATTTGACGCAGCAGTCAGGCTGTCCAGGGCGACCCGCGGTATTTCAACCTCGCGGCAGATTTTCAGACCCTGATACTCCCGGGGCAAAAGCAGGCCCTGCACCGCCTCAGCGACATAATTCTCCAAATCCGCGGCTTGAAACCTACCTGCCAACACCCGGTGCATCAGGTTATATTCCAGATATTTCACCCGTTTGGCCTTTTTCGGTTCAAAGCCATAGCGGGTTAAGTCAAAGTTTAAAGGCCGAGGCAAAAAATAGGCATCCCGGTAATAAGGAAAGGCTGATGACAATAAGAAGCCGGCCGGCTGTGCTTGTTCCGCCAGCAGCGATTCTAGGGCTTGTTTGCCGTAGAGGTGGCGATACACGTTGCACAGCGCGGAAAAAACAACATCGGATGGGATATGCTGCAGGGTGTTCTCCAGCATTGCTTCCTTGCTGCCTAAGTGCAGGGGCGCTGTAAAATGCATTTTCACGATGTGTGCTTTCATGCTATCGCCCCGCTATTCTTTAAGCCCGGCCAGGCCCCCGACCTCAACCATTTGTTCCATCAACTGGCTGAGGGTATCTGCCGCTAGCCAGGGCTGTTTGGTCGCTAGATTAATATTCCCGGTTTCATAGTCATTGACTGAATTCCAATACAGCTTCAGGTTACGAAAAAGGATTTGTCCGTAACCCCGGCTGCCGGCCCCGCCCAGGTAGTCATCCTCCAACAGCCGTAAGGCCTTGGTCACCTTGCTGAAGTCATCTCGGTCTGCCGGAGTATAAACCGTATAGACCATTTGAAAACTAAACTCTGCTCCCCGCGGCACCCGTTCAGTCTGTCGGGGGTTAGCGGCAGATGTAATACGGTCAATTGAGTTTTCAAACTTGACCTCGGTCCATTCCAAATCCAAGTGTTCTTTCATCTCCCGCGGGATACTGTCCTCAACCAGATACGCATCCCGCACTATCAAACGCGGCAGGGTCCCGTTCTCAATATTTAGATCTGATTCGTCAGCTAATTTTTTTCGCCCGTTGGTCCGGCCGAAAATATTGCAAACAGCACAAGTTGGCGAATTGCACATGTGCATCCGAATGGTGTCGTGGATCCCGCCTTTTTTAGTAACTACCAGGCTGGACGAAGTAACCAGTCCTTCACTTTTTTCCAGCAGACTGCGCATTTTCCCCTTGAGCGAACTGCCGGGGATATAGGGCTTACCTCCTGGGTCCTTAATGACAGACTTATCCACGCCGCCAATATCTAAACCAGTCGGGGACCCGCCGATATGCAGTCCGGTGCAGGCCTTAATCAGGCCAGTCATGACTAATTTGCCTTCCATTATTAGTTCAGTCACCGCTTAAGCCTCCTCCCTGTCTTCTTAACCCCTAATTCTTCGTTCTTAATCTTTACCGCCGTATTTCTTATGGTAGGCCACAATGGCTTCAAAAAAGTTTTCAAAACGGTTAAATTTTTCTTCGCTGGTCCCCACTTCGATTAAGGCTTTGTCTAATACCTGCTGGAGGTCACCAACTTCGCGGTGACGGCCGGCAGTATAGGCCAGTTTGGCCCGCATCATATTGGTCTTGTAAGGCCCGTCGTCTTTAAAATTAAGTTTCCGCACTTCGGAGAAGAGTTTCCGGATCTGGGCCGTGGTCATCCGGTTATTGGCTAGGTGCCGGCCCATTGCCTCGGCTGTTTGGATTAATAACTCTCCGTACGGGTCCTGGTCTTTATCCAGCAGTTGCCTGACGTTTTGCAGGGCATCCCGGACCGCGGAATTGTCAAGGTTACTTCGACCTCCGCTTGTATTTCTTGGTCTGCCCCCGGGTCCCCCCGGAATGGGTGGTCGATTCATGCCCACCTTAGTCCCCCCTTGTTCTCAATTCTTTTTCGGCCCAGCGGGCCGCGTAAAGGCTGTTGGCATACAGCATTGTCTGGCTGGTTAACAGCCGGCTTTCCAATTCTTTCAGGGTGTTAGCGGCTTGCCCATGTCGCGCAGCCAGTCTGGTCAGGGCGTAGACCAGCCGCCAAATTCGATTGATCGGGTATCTGCCCTGCTGGTATTGCCGCTGCTCAGCGTAAGCTGTATTAATCAAGAAGATGAGCGATTTAGCCACCCCTTCATTTTGGATTGCTTTTTTGATCAAGTTCTTGACTTGTCTGACTTCCTCCAATTCTCCCCAGGTAAAGGGCTGGCCTAGAAAACATACACTATCTTTATGATGGAGAACCCCTTTAACCATTCGGGTGGTTTTGGCCTGTTCGTCCAGTTGTTCCCCGGCGGTATGGGCCACCTTAAACAAAGGATAGGTCATCCCCGATGCGATACTGATCGCACAAGATAGGGTGAGGTTAGGGTTCCCGGAGCTGTATCGGTGAAATTCCCGGTTGATTTCCGCCGCGATCGTTGGCAAATCACTCCAGGCACCTACCAAAAAGAAATCGTCTCCCCCGGCATAAATGACATAAACCGACTGCCGGTACCGCAGACAGACCTGATTAAAAATAAAGCTAAAGAAAAAGGACATCTCTCGACTGAGGGCGGCAATCTTGGAAATTGAGCGATCCTGGCCCAGGCCTTCCCGAAAAACCCTGCCCAGATTATCCACATCACCGCGCAGGACTCCCCACATGTGATCCCCGGTACTTTGCGCCGCGATCTCCTCAAAAGTCAGCAGACTGCCATCCGGGTTATGCGGAGCAGTATTCGCCAGCCAAACCACACGATCAACTGCTTTATCGGCCAAGGCTGGTTGATTGATTACCGAAACAATGGCCTGGGCATCTGGTTTGTTGGAAAACTCCAGCCGATATCCCAGACCAGCCCAGACATCTTCCACTGTAGACATCCGGTCTACCGGACGGGGCTTAAAGTAGTACTCCAAAAGATACGTCCGCTCCCGCGCCAGGTTATCGCCTAGCTGTTCAAAGCTTTCGCAGAAAGAGCATTTTTCTTCTCCCACTGGCATTGAACTGCCGCAAATGACGCAAACCTGCTGGCCTTCATAACTCGGACCCAGCACTTGTTCCGGGTTTTGCCGGATCAATTCGAGGAATTTCTGCTGCTTGGCTTTTTGGGCTGCTAGACCTCTT
>JAAZDI010000029.1 GCA_012512295.1 Syntrophomonadaceae bacterium | reverse complement strand
TGGAAGCAGCGGTAAAAGCTATCACTGCTTTGGACGAATGCATTGGTCAAGTGGTGAGGGCCGTCTTAGCGCAAAACGGGAGAGTGATTATCACCGCGGACCACGGGAATGCCGAAGAGATGCGGGAGCCGGAAACCGGGGAACCTTGTACCGCTCACACGACCAACCCGGTTCCGTTTGTTTTGGTTGATCCTGAATATCGAGGAATAGACTTATTGACTGGTTCTTTACAGGACATTGCA
Source organism: Syntrophomonadaceae bacterium (assembly GCA_012512295.1). Lineage (GTDB taxonomy): Bacteria > Bacillota > Ch66 > Ch66 > Ch109 > JAAZDI01. The sequence continues at coordinate 1,583 of JAAZDI010000029.1, read as the reverse complement.
CCAACGATGTTGCGTTTGCTAGGAATTCCGCAGCCGGTTGAAATGACCGGTCGGAGTCTGATACCTTAGAAAGACCTGAAAGGAAGGAATTGGGAAGAAATGACGATTATCAGTGAAGTAATTGCCCGGGAAATCCTTGATTCTCGGGGTAATCCAACCGTCGAAGTCGATGTGTACCTGGAGGATGGCACGCTCGGACGGGCAGCAGTACCTTCGGGAGCTTCAACTGGTGCTTATGAAGCCGTTGAATTGCGGGACAATGAAGCAGAACGTTATCTGGGTAAGGGTGTCTTGAATGCAGTGGATAACGTCAATACTGTTATCGCTCCAGAAATAGAGGGCCTTAGTTGTTTTGATCAAGTTGGGATTGATCAAATCATGATCGATCTAGATGGTACCCCTAATAAAGCTAAGTTAGGGGCGAACGCCATTCTCGGTGTCTCTCTGGCGGTAGCCAAGGCGGCAGCTAATTACCTGGAGCTGCCTTTGTATCAGTATATCGGCGGAGTTAACGCCAAGGAATTGCCGGTCCCCATGATGAATATCCTGAACGGCGGTAAGCATGCTGACAACAATCTGGATATCCAGGAATTTATGATCATCCCGGCCGGGGCTTCTTCCTTTACCGAAGCCTTAAGGATGGGGACCGAGGTCTATCACCATCTTAAATCGGTCTTAAAAAAGAAGGGCTTGAATACGGCTGTTGGCGATGAGGGCGGATTTGCCCCTAGTCTGGGGTCCAACGAAGAGGCGCTGGAGGTTATTATGGAGGCCATCCAGCAGGCGGGTTATCAGCCCGGCGAAGATATTTACTTAGCCCTGGATGTGGCGGCGACCGAACTCTTTAAAGATGGACAGTATGTCTTTGCTGGTGTAGGGGTTACCCGGACCTCGGCGGAGATGGTCGATTTCTATGAAGACCTGGTTAACCGTTTTCCGATTATTTCAATTGAAGATGGTCTGGCCGAGGATGATTGGGATGGCTGGAAGCTAATGACCGAACGCTTGGGCAACCGGATCCAGATCGTTGGGGACGACCTCTTTGTCACCAACCGTGAGCGGCTCAAGCAGGGGATTGAGCGAGGAGTCGGCAACAGTATTCTGGTCAAGGTCAACCAGATTGGTACCCTGACCGAAACCCTGGATACGATTGAAATGGCCAAACGGGCTGGCTACACAACCGTGATTTCGCACCGTTCGGGAGAAACTGAGGACTCGACCATTGCCGATATCGTGGTGGCGGTTAATTCCGGCCAGATTAAAACCGGTGCCCCTAGCCGAACTGACCGGGCGGCCAAGTACAACCAATTAATCCGGATTGAGGAAGAATTGTTCCAAAATGCCATGTACCGGGGGCTGGATGTCTTTTATAACTTAAAAAATTTAAAGAAGTAGTGGATGGAAATCATGGGCGGTCGAGATCATTGCTTTTATTAGATTCTGATCTCAGGCCGCCGCGCCCTCTTATTTCATTGCAAATAAAGAGCTAACCCATATCTGTTTTGTAAAAAATAGGCAATACATTTTGTTGAGATATTTATCCATAAGGAAAATGAACAGCTAGTGATAAATTGGGTTAGTTT
>JAAZDI010000335.1 GCA_012512295.1 Syntrophomonadaceae bacterium | reverse complement strand
GTTTGGCCTGAGGACCTTTAACCGGCCAAATCCCATTGGGCTCACCGTTGTCAAATTAGATAGTATCCAGGGGAATATGCTGACCGTCTCTAATCTTGATTTTATCAACGGCACTCCTGTTCTAGATATTAAACCTTATTACGATCAAGACATTATTTTTTCGCCGATTCTCCCCTATATCAAACCGACTGATCCCAACACACTGGAAGCCATATTGATGAAAAAAGCTTTGAACCACCACGGGGAAAAATGCGCCCAATTGATGATCGCCGTGAAAATGGCGTTACTGGCGGAAAAAGAGTTTGGCCTGTTGACGGCGCATGATCTTAAAGTCTCGGTGACCGGTTCCCGATGTTTGGGAGATGCCTTGCAAGGAATTACGTTAGCTAAGCTGGCCAATCCCAGCCGTTTTCAATTCGAGGAAAATGATGAACAGGCAATCTCAGTTTGGGAAAAGGGTAACCGGGCAATAATAATTACATTTAAGGGCAATAAAGACGATCAGGCTCGTAATCAACGAACAGAATTACCGTCAGACCAGCAATTTGAAGTTCAGTATAAGGAAGGTGTCTAAAAATTATCTACTTTACCGAGGAGAGTATTGATAAGTTCATTAAAGAGGACATACCTTATTTAGATCTGACTACTGTAGTTCTGGATATTGCTGGAAAAAAAGGGAGAATAGAGTATATTTGCCGGGAAGAAGCGGTGATTTGCGGGACTGAAGAGGTAGTAAGAATATTTAATAAGCTGAACATCAAGCCTTTACACTATCTTGCTTCTGGTTCCAAGGTCGGTCCCCGCACCAGTGTGGTCGAAGCAGAAGGTAATGCAGAGGACCTGCACATGGCCTGGAAGGTGTCGATGAATATCTTAGAGTATGCATCAGGTATTGCTACCAGAACGTATCGAATCTTGAACAAAGCCCGACAAGCTAATTCCAAAATCGAACTTCTTGCCACACGTAAGGTTTTTCCAGGCACCAAGGAGTTGTCAATCAAGGCGGTGGTAGCCGGCGGCGGTCTTCCTCACCGGCTAGGTTTATCGGAAACGGTTCTTATTTTTCAGCAGCACTTAAATTTCATTGGCGGGGTTGAGGCACTAATCTCCAAGTTGGATGAACTCAAAGCAAGAGTCATCGAAAAAAAGGTGTTCGTTGAAGTGGAGACAGTAGAAGACGCCTTGCGGTTATGCCGGGCCGGAGTGCATGGCCTGCAATTTGATAAAGTAGCTCCTGCGGAATTGACCAAAGCCGTTGAGCAGATCAGAGCTAATTATGACTATGTTGTTCTTCTGGCGGCGGGCGGCATCAATGAAAACAATGCGGAAGCTTACGCCCAGACAGGGGTGGATGGGTTGATTACCTCGGCGGTGTATTTTGGTAAGCCGATTGATTTTGGGACAAGGATAGTCCAGCTTTAAAACTATAAATGATGATGGAAAACAGAAAAGCGAGTGCTACCACGCTGTTCTCGCCTCTTAGGAGAAAAGCAGGTAAATATAAGACCCCTACTTCTATCAGTAAGTAGGGGTTGATTCTAGTCTATGGCAATTCAATAGTCTTAAAATTAATACTATAGTCGATAGTGGCTGGTGAGATATTCTGCCTGCCGGCTTCTGCTTCCGGTTGCTGGAAAACCAGGCTCATGTTTCTTTCTGTCGTTTTTACAGGATAGAGCGATCCGGGGGCAGTCTGATTAATCAGCAGACGATAGGGATCCAAATGGCCAAAATAGTATTCCTTGATTCGTTCTTTTTGGGCCTCGCTGAATCCACGAGCGAGACAGATGGTCTTAGCCATCGCCGGATCAACTGGAATCCATCCATAATTAGGTAAATAGAATTCGGCCCAGGTCCAGGGAGCCTCATACCCCGGGATTAGTCGATAGCCGCTGTTTACCCGGGCCGGAACCCCGGCTGTCCGACAGAGGTTGGTAAAGAGAAAAGCCTGAAGAGTCGAATCGCCGGCTTTTTTATCAAGCACATAATGGCTGGCTGAAGACGCTGACACCAAGGGATAAGAGACATGGCTCAATTTAATATTGTCTTGGATCCAGTTGTATATCCTTTGGGCTTTTCGATAAGGATTTTCTTCTTCAGCCACGATTTGAGCCGCTAGTTCCTTCATTTGGGTACTTTGTTCTAGATGAGGTTCTGACTTGGTAAATCGTTGATACAGTTCGTCTTCAGGGTTATACGTTCCGACCAGGTCTGGGTTTATTTGCGGACTTATTTCATAAGTTTTGAAACTGTAGGATAAGTCCAGGTAAAGGTCTTGATTATTAGTGTTTTTCATTTCCACATAAGCGGCACCAATCTCTCGATCAAGCTGCGGTGGATACAGGAGACTAGCCGGGGGATTGACTGATATCAAGTGCACCTCTGTCTGGGAGGGTGCGAGGATCGGATAAGGAATCCAGCAACTAACAGTCTGATAAGGCGGTAACTTAGTGTAATCAAACTTTACCCGACAATTTGCTTGAAAGGTTCTTGGATTTTGTAAGACCTGGATTCTTGATTGATTTGGGTTGCCAAAAACAAAAGGGGTCAGTTGCCCGGCTAGAGCGGTATGGTATTCATTCCAGCCGATCAGACGTTGGGCAATCTGCGGATCCTGATAGGCCATGTTTTCGATAAGATTAGTGAAGTATCGTCTCTGACCATCAATAATTTTTGATTCGACTAAGCCTTGGAGTTCCCAGTTGTTTAAGTCGTTTGACTGGAAGTGCCGGATTTTTTGAGACATGAGCTGGAGAACGGCCGGCATGTCCAAACTGTAATCCTCGGCTAACTGCAAGGTTCGCGCAATCCCTTCGTTGGCTTGGTTTAGTTTGTCTTGATTTCCCTGTCGCTCAAAAAGCTCTCGGGCTTGGGTGTATTTTAAACGCGCTAAAGTGAGCTCCCCGTTGACTTCTAAATCCCGGGCTTCTTTATATCGCTGGTCCGCAATACTGAAGGTAGACCCCAAGGTAGACCCGGGGTCGAGAGAAGGACGCAAAAAAAGATAAGCCCCTAGACCAAGGCCAGAGCCTATTAGAACCATAATTATGCCTATGGTTAAATTCTTAACTGTTTTGGTATTAATAATCTCTACCCCCTAACCCAGGTACGAGAAAACCCGTTGAATATAGTCATGTGTTTCCTTAAATGGAGGGATTCCTCCGTATTTTTGAACATTTCCCGGACCGGCATTGTAAGCAGCCAAGGCCAAAGTCAAGTTATTGTTAAACTTATCCAGCATTTGCCGGAGGTAGCGGGTACCGGCTTCGATATTTTCGGCTGGATCCCAGGCATTTTTTACGCCAAGTGCTCGGGCGGTATCCGGCATTAACTGCATTAAACCACGGGCCCCGGCCCGAGATAATGCCAGAGGATTAAAGTTAGATTCAGCTTTAATCACCGCTTTGATTAAGTCTGTCGCCACGTTGTATTTTTGACTGACTGATTCGATAAGCTGGTTCCATGATCCATTATCGTGTCGCGGTGAAGGTTGCTGAGGAACAGAGAGATCATGATGCGTAAGGGATTGAGTTTGTTTTTGATTATTCAGGGCATTAGTTTTTGGCAACGTCTGTTTAGCTACACTTGCCTCTGATGGATTTCCATTTTCTGAGGGCAGGTTTTCCGCCAGTTGTTGATAAAGCTGGTCCGCTAAGCCTAAGTTCCCATTTTGGGACACTATTTTGGCGTATTCTTCGTCCAGCATTGATTCGAAAATATCCAGGCCAACACTTTCCCCAAGAAGATCTGTCTTTGGTATAGAATTCCGCATCGAACGAAGCATCTGATATACCAAAACGCTTTCAAGCTCCTGACAGGCGGAGCGCAGCTGCGCGTGTGGACTATTGATGGCTGGCTTTGTGCTTTGTCGTGATGATGTTGATTGATTAGGCTTAGAATTTAGTGTGTTTAGCAAGAGATGATCAAAAGTGCTCGAATCCGTCTTCGCTTTGGTATTATCAGGCAAGGTTAACTGGGTCGGTTTTATCATTTGATACATGGTATCGGTCAAACCAATCAGATTATTAAACATATTGTTAGACATCCTGCTTCACCCATTTCTAGTCTGACAGAAGATAAAGGTCCGAAGCTGCAGATATTTTGTTATTAATTCACCAGAGCAACTATCATTTCAACTTTAACGTTTTAGGTTATTCGCCATTCCCAGCATATCGTCAGAAGTCTGAATTACTTTAGAGTTTATTTCATAAGCCCGCTGGGCTGTAATCATATTAATCATTTCTTCAACTACTTGAACGTTTGAGGCTTCCAGAAAGCCGGGCTCCAGTCTAATCGTTCCATCGGTGGTCGGGTCCCAAATGATTGGTTCGCCGGAGGAGAGGGAACGGCGGTAGAGATTATGACCCACTTTATCAAGTCCAGCGGGATTAATAAACTTCACTAGTTCCAGTTGTCCAGCCGGGGTTGGCTCTTGATTCCCCGGTTCGGTATAAGTAATTTCCCCGGTTTGCGAAATCGTAATATTTGTGGCCTCGGGCGGAAAGGTGTCCGCTCCGACTACCAAATAGCCGTTGGAGGTTACTAACTGCCCTTCGCTATCAATCTTAAATGATCCGTCCCGGGTATATAAAGGCTCATCATAACCAGGCACCTCAATCTGAAAAAAGGCGGGACCAATTATTGCTACATCCAATGGATTTTCCGTCGAGATTAGATTACCGTCATTAAAGAGCGTCTGGATCGCCGCTGGCCGTACTCCCAATCCCAGTTGCAATCCCAAGGGTTGGGCAATGTCATTTTGATCGATTGCTGGTTTGCGGATCGTGGTATAAAGCAGGTCCTGAAACTCGGTTCGCGCTTTTTTGAAGCCGGTGGTATTAACATTGGACAGGTTGTGTGCAATAGTATCAATATTCAACTGCTGAGCCGTCATCCCCAGCCGAGCGGTATGTAATGCATGCATCATTTGTTTCTACCCCCACTTAACAAAATAATCTTAGTGCTTCAGTCGGTCCGCACTAGGGAGGCCCCTGTTAAAAACAGTCCAGCCTCGTAATACACTATTTTGACATTTTTCTAGAGATTCCTGCTTTTGGTTTAAAAGATTTTCCAGTAAAGCTAAAAAATTTTTCGCCAAGAAGTCGAATTTCGGACCATTCATTCTAGAAATATTGATGGATTAATGATAAAGTAATCAATAATGGAATGGTCGTGGGAGGTGAATACATGTCAGTATTTGGGTTTTTGCCCAGTGTGGGACCGTGGGAACTAATTTTAATTCTAGCCATTGCCTTAATTATTTTCGGGCCTGGCAAATTACCGGAGGTTGGACGTTCTCTGGGCAAGACGATCAATGAATTTAGACGAGCTTCGGTAGATATAAAAAAACAAATTGAGGAAGAGGTTAGAGAAGTAAAACAGGTTACAGAAGATACCACGATCAGTAATAATGCTACTAAAGAAAAGGTTTAAAGAAAAGGTTTATCCAAAATTAGATTGCCTGTTGACAGAAAGGCGAAAGATGTGTTATTTTTATCGCCGGTATATTAAACCGGAAATTATTCCGATCATCAACTGAATACCGGATAGGTACTCTTATCCAGAGAGGTGGAGGGATGGGCCCGATGAAACCCGGCAACCAGACAACTTGAAGGGAACACAGCCCCAATCAGTTGTCCGCGGTGCCAATTCCCACAGAATACGTTTGTATTCTGATAGATGAGAGAAGGGCCGGCTGACTAAACCCCTTCTTAATCGAAGGGGTTTTTATATGAGTGCTGTTAATTTATTATAGATGTTCATACGATGATGTTCATATGATTTTGTTTAAGTAGATACAATTAGATTGATATTATTCTAACGGAGCTCACCTTTTTATTAAGCTTCAAAGGAGTGGGTGCATTGGAGTCAAATAGTAAACTGGAAAAATGGGTTAAGGAACGGGTTTTAGTTCTGGATGGAGCGATGGGGACCATGCTGCAGGCCCGGGGGCTTAAGCCAGGTGAGTGTCCGGAATTGCTGAATTTAACGAAACCAGAGGCGGACCAGGCGGTTCACCAGGCCTACGTGGAGGCCGGGGCCAGCATTATTCAAACCAATACCTTTGGGGGCAATCGTTATAAACTCGGGGAATACGGCCTGGCCGGGCAAGTCAAGGAAATTAATCAGGCAGCGGTTCGTCTGGCGCGGGAAGTGGCCGGAGATAGAGCCCTGGTGGCGGTATCGATCGGACCGACCGGCTTGCTTAGTGAACCCTATGGTAAGGCCACGTTTGATCATTTTTATGCCGCTTTTGCGGAACAGGCCCGGGCGGCCGAAGAGGCCGGGGCTGATTTGATTAGCCTCGAGACCATGTCTGACTTACAAGAGATCCGGGCCGCGTTGATTGCGGTCAAAGAAAATACCAGCCGGCCGGTCCTGGCCCAGATGACTTTTGAACCAAACGGCCGGACCATGATGGGGACCGACCCGACCACCGCCGCCGTCGTCTTGGAAGCGTTGGGAGCGGATGCCGTGGGGGCTAATTGTTCCGGCGGTCCGGCTGAATTATTGAGCGTGCTGCAGGAGATGGCTCAGGTTACCAGTCTACCCCTGGTGGTGCAGCCTAATGCTGGTCTACCCCGGTTGGTCGACGGCCGGACGGTCTTTGAGCAGACCCCCGAGACCATGGCTGCCTATGCCGTAAAGTTATTAGAAGCTGGGGCCTGGATCATCGGCGGGTGCTGCGGCACCACCCCGGAGCATATTCAAGCGATCAGTCAGGCGTTACAAGGCAAAAAAGTGGTGGTCCGGCCACGTCAGCGGTATTCTACCCTGACCAGCCGGTCCCAAACGGTGATAATTGCGGCCAACCATCTGCCGGTATTTGTGGGCGAGCGCATTAATCCAACAGCTCGAAAAAAGCTGGCACAGGATATTCGGGAAAGCCGGATGCAGATGGTTCTAGATGAAGCCCGAGGCCAGGTGGAGGCTGGGGCTCCGATCCTGGATGTAAATATGGGTGTCCCCGGCATTGACGAGCCGGCCGCGATGAAACAGGCGGTTATTCAAATTCAGGGAGCCGTGAATGTCCCGTTGTCCCTTGATTCAGCCAATCCAGTGGCAATCGAAGCTGGGCTCAAGGCTTATGCCGGCAAAGCCCTCATTAATTCGGTTAATGGGGAAGAAAAAAGCTTGCGGGCCATTCTCCCGCTAGCTCGTAGATATGGAGCAGCGGTATTAGGTTTAACGCTAGATGAACGAGGAATTCCGGCGACTGCCGAAGAACGGCTAGCGATTGCCAGTCGGATTGTTCAGGCAGCAGAGGAGTATGGGATTGCCCGGGAGGATGTCTATATCGACTGTCTGGTTCAAACAGCCAGCGCGCAACAGGCTCAAGTGATGGAAACCTTGAAGGGAGTACAACTGGTTAAAGAAAAATTGGGAGTTAAGACCGTGCTGGGCGTGAGTAATGTGTCGCACGGCCTCCCAGCCCGGGAAATACTCAATTCTACTTTCTTGGCCATGGCCCTTGGATTTGGTCTGGATCTCCCAATCATCAACCCCTTTGATCAGCGGATGCGGGAGGTTCTGGCGGCGGCGGCGGTTTTGACTAATCGGGATCAGTACTGCGGGCGATACATCGAACAGTTTAAGGATTATGCAGTCGCAACCAAGCCGGCGCCAACTGCGGTTAAAACAGAGGCAATAGCTGCTGCCAAGCCAGCCACGAGTGAGGCAGCTGACATATCGATCAAATCGAGAATTCAACAAGCGATTATTGATGGCGATCGGCACAGTATTCAGGAACTGATTCAGCAGGCCTTAGCGTTAGGATTAAAACCGCTGACTTTAGTGAATGAAGCGATGATTCCGGGAATCGAAGAAGTAGGCCGACGTTATGAGGATCAGACTTTTTTCCTGCCCCAGCTGATCCTGGGGGCAGAAACCATGAAGGCCGGCTTTGAGGTATTGCGGCCATTGCTGAGTAGTAATGAGGGCCGGTCCGTCGGGAAAATTGTCCTGGCAACGGTGCAGGGAGACATCCACGACATTGGCAAAAACATTGTGGCAGTCATGCTGGAGAATTACGGCTTTCAGGTGATTGATCTGGGCAAGGATGTTCCAACGATAGAGATAATTGAGCGCGCGGAAAAAGAACAGGCTGAGCTGATCGGGCTGAGTGCATTGATGACCACCACCATGCCGCGAATGGCGGAAGTAGTCAGTGAGGTGCGGAAACGAGGTCTGGCTGCCCGGGTCATCATTGGGGGAGCCGTGGTGACCGAGGATTATGCCCGGAAGATTGGAGCAGATGCTTATGCGGCGGATGCTCGGGCTGGGGTGTTGCGGGCGTTGGAACTAGTGGGGGCTTAAATAGAAGAGAAAAAAGACATGAGCTTCTTGACGCTGCCCCAAGACAAGCACCGATAATAATAATACAAGCGGTAAGGAACGTGTCGTTTTCTGGCTAAAATTGTGACAGCCAGTACCGGATTAGGGAGGGAATTGAGTGAGTTTTAAACGAACCTATGCCGAAATCAATGAAAAGATCAAAAAAGGCCAAGCGGTAGTCGTTACTGCGGAAGAGGTTATTGGCCTGGTGGAGCAGAAGGGAGTAGCCGAGGTTGCCCGAGAGGTAGATGTTGTTACCACTGGTACTTTCGGGCCGATGTGTTCCTCCGGCGTGTTCTTGAATTTTGGCCATCCCAAACCACGGATTCGGATGAAAAAGGTCTGGTTAAATGGGGTTGCCGCTTACGCCGGGATAGCGGCGGTCGATGCCTACCTAGGGGCCACTGAACTGCCGGATAATGACCCGGAGAATAAGCACGGTCCCGGCCGGTTTCTCTACGGCGGTGGTCACGTTATTGAGGACCTGGTGGCCCGGCGTCCGGTTCGGCTGGAGGCGACAGCCTATCCAACCAACTGTTACCCCCGGCGCCGGATAGAGACAACGATTACCCTGGATGAGATTAACGAGGCAATTTTATTTAACCCGAGAAACGCCTATCAGAATTATAATGTGGCGGTTAACCGGTCCAACAAAACAATCTATACCTATCTTGGCATGTTAAAACCCAACTTAGGTAATGCCTCTTATTCAAGTGCCGGTCAATTGAGCCCGCTCCTGAATGACCCTTATTTCCGAACGATTGGAATTGGGACCCGAATCTTTCTCGGGGGAGGCGTTGGTTATGTAGCCTGGCACGGGACCCAGCACAGCCCTTGCGGAACACGGGGCGAGAATGGGGTTCCCCTGGGGGGAGCTGGTACTCTGGCGGTGGTTGGCAATTTGAAACAGATGAAACCGGAGTGGCTGCGGGGAACAAGTTTAACTGGTTATGGGGTCTCTTTGACCGTGGGTCTGGGGATTCCAATTCCGATCTTGGATGAAGAGATGCTGCGCTATACAGCAGTCAGGGACGAGGAGATTTTTGCCCCGCTGATTGATTATAGTGAGGATTTTCCCCAGGGCCGACCAGGCAACCTTGGTCTGGTTAGCTATGCGGAACTGAAAAGCGGCCAAATCATGATCGAGGGGAAAGTAGTACCAACTAATCCGATGTCCAGTTACCCGGCAGCGCGCAAGATTGCCCAAATACTAAAAGAGTGGATCCAAAAAGGAGAGTTTTTGTTAACCGAACCGGTTGCGTTGCTGCCTTCCGCTGACTCTGGGATTAAATTGAACAGCTTGGTGGAGAGAAACGGGGTCAACGGTAAGTAAGGTTTTTAAACAGGTAAAGAGAGGGGTTGCGGGAGTGGTTAATCAAAAAGTCGTTCTGAAGTTTTCTGCCGCTTTGGTTGAACAACCGATCATTTATCGGCTGATTAAGAATTATGACCTGATGGTTAATATAATAAAGGCGGAGATTAACCCGCGGCGCGAGGGTTCTTTGATTATGGAATTAAGCGGTCAGCCGGACAATTTTCAATCAGGCATCAGTTTTCTGGAAGGTTTGGGCGTTGTCGTCGAACCGCTCAGCCAGACAGTCGTGCGAGACGAGGAGCGGTGTTCCCATTGCGGAGCTTGTACCGTGGTTTGTCCAGTTGGGGCTTTATACATGAATCGGCCCTCCATGGAAGTTGGGTTTGACAATGAAAAGTGCCTGGTTTGCGGACTGTGCGTTTCTTATTGCCCGCTGAAAGCAATGGATGTAAAATGGGGCGATTAGTCAGTGTATGTGCAAAGAACCTACCGTTGCGGTCAGAGCAGTCAGGACCTGTATTTTTTTCAAGTCAGGTTAAAAGAAACCGACTTGTATATTGGGGTTGACCGGAAGATGTATACCCCAGAATTGGTCAAGATAGCCGAGGAACTGGTCTGGCAGTACCGTAATCAACTGGAGTTGTATATCCAGGAAGACCCGGAGTTTCGGATCACTTTTGAGCCTCATTTTTTGCTACCCACTGCGCCAGCTATAGCCCGCATAATGGGGCAGGCTGCCTGGCAGGCCGGGGTAGGGCCGATGGCGGCGGTTGCCGGAGCGATAGCTGAAGCCGTGGGGCGCGGTCTGCTCACCAAGGTCCGAGAGGTAATGGTGGAAAACGGAGGCGATATTTTTTTGAAGATTCGTCGTCCACGGCTCGTTGGTATTTTTGCCGGGACCTCGCCTTACAGCCACCGGTTAGCCCTAGAAATCGATCCGCGTTGGGGTGCATTGGGTGTTTGTACTTCTTCTGGGACCGTCGGCCCTTCTTTTAGTGCTGGTCGAGCAGACGCCGCGGTTATCTTGGCTCCGTCAACCGCTCTAGCGGATGCCGCTGCCACGGCTGTGGGCAATGTGGTTCAAACACCGGCTGATGTGGAAAAGGGGTTGAAACTAGCCCGTTCTATTCAAGGTGTCATCGGAGCTGTTGTTATTAAGGAAGACAAGCTAGCTGCTTGGGGAAAGGTCAAATTGGTGCCACTTACCGTAGATCGATAGGCATAGGGAGACAGCTTTTACGATCTCGGTTCCTTTTCTTCAGTTTGTAATTGCTTGAGTCTAGTGCGGCGAGAATCATTACCAGGATTCGGAAGTTGCCTCGTTTCAAGCTGTGCCAAGCATCAGTTGTTGATGGCAAAAGAACAACAAACAGGGAAGGTTGAGTGCGACAATGAAATTTTTAACCGAGTATTTGTGGTTTAACACTCGACAGAAAAGGGAGTACCTCAACATCACCCCGGAACTCCAACGAATCTTAAAGAAAAGCGGCATTCAGGAAGGAATCATGCTGGTTGCCGCGATGCACATAACAGCCGGGATCTACATTAATGACGATGAGAGCGGAATCATTGAGGATATTGACGAAATGCTGGAAAGGCTGGCCCCTTCTGGACGGGATTACCGGCACCACTGGACCGGTGAGGACCATGGGGATGCTCATCTGAAAAATATCTTAGTCGGGCACCAGGTCATTGTCCCGATTACCGACGGCAAATTAGACTTCGGTCCCTGGCAGCAGGTGTATTACGCCGAATTCGATGGCCAACGCCGGAAACGAGTCGTAGTCAAAGTGATGGGAGAATAGGAGAGAATAGTCACAAGGAACCTGCCTGGTAAATCAATAGGCAGGTTTTTTTGTTGTTTTGAAATAACTATAGGTAATAATCTGAATCATCGCCTCATAATAACTGGACATTCAATGATAGTCTGGTACGTTAACCATAACCACGATCTTAGAAAAATGTATATCAAAGAATAATTAACAGCAGGAAATGTCATCCAAATATAGAATTAAGGAGGAAAGCATAAAAGTTAATTAATTAAGAAAAACTAAATATTATCTCTGATCAAAATAAATTGATGCTTTGTGAACCTTTACTGCATATTGGTATTCTTTGGCGTTTATATAACGTCTCTTGGGGCTTAAATGACTATAACCGGGGGTGTGGCGAGTGGAAAAGTTACTGGTCGCGGCAATTCAATACGAGCCCGCCATGTTTGCCTATGAAGTCAACCAGGAAGAGCTTTATCACCTGACGGAAAAGGCAGCTGCCAGCGGAGCCAAGATTATTGTCCTGCCCGAAATGGCGACAACGGGTTATGGCTGGTCCAATCGGTGGGAACTAGCACCGTATGTGGAAACGATTCCCGGGCCAACCACTGAGCTTTTCTCGAAAATAACCCGAAAGTATGGCTGTTATGTAGTAATTGGTCTGGCCGAGGTTGACCCAGTGACTGGTATTTACTATAATGCCGCCGCCTTAGTTGGCCCGAACGGACTGGTGGGACGTTACCGCAAGACGCATCTCTTTGTGGCCGATCCGCGCTGGGCCGCTGTCGGGGATTTGGGGTTTCCGGTCTGGGAAACGGAATTTGGCCGGCTGGGAATCGCTATCTGTTTGGATCTGGAGTTTCCGGAAGTCGCCCGAGTGCTAGCTTTGAAGGGAGCTCAGATCATCGCTTTCCCCTGTAACTGGTTGGGCGAAGTCTGTCCCTCCGGTATCTGGATGACCCGAGCCTTGGAAAACGAGGTTTGTCTGGTGGCGGCTAATCGCTGGGGACGAGAGAGGGGGCTCAAATTTAGCGGCGGCAGTTGCGTTATTGGGCCGCAGGGAAATATCCTGGCTTTTCGGGGCAACGGCAATGGAATTGTCGCTGCGGAGCTGCCTATCCGTCTGACGAAGAGTATTTCTGAACCAGCTTCCTCGGTGACTGAAAGTAATCAGGAACCGGAACTGCTGATGGATCAGCAGGCTGATGAGCAGCAGGAACTCCAGTTAAAGGAAGAATCTGCTTCTAGCACCCAGATGGAACACAAACAATTAGAGCCGCTTGACAGTAGTTTTCGCCTGTCGGGAGATTATCTAATGAGACGAAGGCCAGACCTCTACCATCAGTTAATGTGCACCGGCCATCTCTGGCGGCCAGAGACATTTTTTGGCTTTGACCGACACAGTCCACTTCCTGAAGGCCGTGACTCGCTCGTTGGATTAATTCAGTTTGAGGCCGTCCCAGGTAATCGAGATGCCAATCTAACGCGAATACAACAGTGGGTAACCCGGGCTAAGCAGGAGCAACCTGGGTTACAGTTGTTGGTCTTCCCAGAATTGGCTAATACCGGTTTGGTAACTAATAAAATGACAGAATTAGCTGAGTCAATTCCCGGCACCACTTCCACCTTCTTAAGTCAGGTAGCAGTTGAACATGCCATTTATCTGGCTTGGGGCATGGCTGAACGGGGAGAAGACGGATCAGTGTATATTACAGCCGTCTTAGCCGGTCCGGATGGTCGGATTTATACCTATCGAAAAGTACATCTTTTAGCCCGGGATGATGTCTGGGCACAACGGGGATCGGCTCTGCCTATGCCAGTTGATACCCCACTCGGTCGAATTGGTCTGCTCCTGGGGACCGACCTTCTTTTCCCTGAGGCAGCCCGCTGTCTGGCCAACCAGGGAGTGGATTTAATCGTCGTGCCGGCTGCTTTAGCCGGACCAGGACCAGTCGGCCTTAGTCCGGAACAAAATTTAGAAATCTGTTCAGCCAAGATTAATGATCCCTACCACTGGTCAGTCTGGCGAGTCCGCGCCTGGGAAAACAGTGTCTATTTAATCGTCGCCAATAAAGCCGGCAAAGGTGAAGTGCGGCGAGGTTTAAACCTGAGTGGAATTTTTGGCCCGATTGCCTACGAACGATCGGAGGCGGCTCAGGAAATCCTGCCGGATTCGATGGAAGGCATGCTGGTTAAGGCAATCAGTACTAGTCGTACTACGCGGGAGGGACGCCGGGTCCGGGCGAAGGACAATCTCCGACGCCGACAGACAGGGCTGTACCGGGAATTAGTGTTGCAGGGGTAGCAAGCAGGTGCTCGCGATTCGATATTCGGGGCACCTTAAACGGTGTCTCAATCTGGAGCTGCTACCTGGTTTACCGCAACCACACTCAATATTCAGGTCACCTTAAACGGTGCCCCGAGCCAATACTAGCATTTTCATTTTAATGTCTTAATGTCTTAATGTCTTAATGTCCGCACCCGGCTGGCCAGTTGGCTCAGGACAACTGGCACCGCGATGCTCTTGATGGGAAAAGGCTTAAATTACTAAATGACTATTAAAAGTTAAATAATACAGTAGCACTGAGCCCAGAGATTAATAATCCCGCAATTATTACCCCGAAGAATATAGCAATTAGTGAGCTCCAAAATTTTAACCCCAGCAATACAGCCGCAAATGCTCCGGTCCAAGCCCCAGTGCCGGGGAGGGGGATGCCAACGAAAACCATTAGGCCTAACCATCCCCAGCGCTGTATCTCCTCGTGGAGTTTTTTACTCTTTTTATTTCCCAATCGAATGAGCCACTGATGAATACGCGGCAGGCCTTTAAGCCAATTCAGCAAATAGTTCATACCGATCAGAATGAAAGGCACCGGCAGCATATTTCCGATAAGGGACAGAAGCAACACTTTGCCAAGCGGCAGATTCATGGCTACGCCTAGGGGGATGGCCCCCCTTAGTTCTAGAATAGGGGTTGCCGCGGTGATTATGACCAGCCATTCTTCTTTCATACGAGAACTCCTGAACAATCATTTTCAATACTGCATTGTATGACAAATATTATTCTCCGAATAGTTGTCTTTTCCTTCATTCATTACCTCACTTGCACCAGATTAAGAGACAGCGGAGAATATGCTGAAAGAAATAAGAACACAAAAATAGCATCGTTTCAGGTTATTCACAAATCAATGAGAACTAGGGATAATAACTATAAAGCTTCTATATAAATATGCGGTTAAGTCAGATTAACCCTATATATCAGAGGTGCAGCATGCAGATTGATCCTGAAAATAGTGACGTCGCTCAACCAGGTAGGCTGATGACAAGGAGTAATGAATTAAAAAAGATAGGGGAATTCGGTTTAATTGCTCAACTGAACCGTTTGTTGGGACATACGGAAGATGAGCTAAAATCCCTGGGAGTGGAATGCGGGATTGGGGACGATGCGGCGGTTATAAATCTACAACATGGCGAGCAGATGCTACTCACTAATGACATAATGATTGAAGGCACTCACTTTATCTGGGAAAAGATTCCCCCGGCGTCGCTTGGTTATAAGCTGATGGCCATCAACCTGAGCGACATTGCGGCCATGGGCGGTACTCCTCGATTTGCGGTCGTTTCCCTGGGGATCAATGACCGGCTCACTTTAGCAGATATTGAAGCCACCTATCAAGGCATGCGGGAGCTGGCTCAATGCTTCCATACCTTGATTGTTGGTGGGGATACGGTTCGTTCCCCACTTTTGACTCTGGGGCTTACGTTGATTGGTACGGTACCGGTTGGTCAGGCCGTACTTCGTTCTGGTGCCCGACCGGAGGATATTCTCTTGGTTACCGGTACCCCTGTCTCTT
>JAAZDI010000334.1 GCA_012512295.1 Syntrophomonadaceae bacterium | reverse complement strand
TCTAATAATAGTTATGGTATAATACCAAAATGGCGAGATAGGACAGAATTGGTTGCGGGGGAACAGCATGGAGATAATTGTATCCCATAATCATTTAGATTTTGATGGCCTGGCTTCAATGGTGGCTGCCCAACGCTTATATCCTCGAGCAGAGATGGTTTTTGTTGGTGGATTGTCCGGCAATGTGCAGCGTTTCATGTCTTTACACAAAGACTCCCTATTGATTAAACGGGTTAAAGAAATTCCGCTCGACCAAGTGCGCCGGGTTGTGGTTGTCGATACCAATAGCCCTCGACGTCTAGGTGATTTAGGCAGTTGGCTCAGAAAGAGTTCAGCGGAGATTCATCTGTATGATCACCATCCGGAGCCGGTAGAACCCTTGAAAGCAACAGTAAAGGTGACCGATACTATTGGAGCCACTACAACCCTGCTGGTAGAAAAGATTCGAAAAAGTGGCTTAAGACTGAGCCGCTTTGAAGCAACTTTATTAGCTTTAGGAATCTATGAAGATACCGGCAGCCTTACCTTTACAACAACCACGGTCCGGGATGTGCGGGCGGTGGCTTACTTGTTGGAGCAGGGGGCCAATCTAGGGATTGTCGCTAATTTTATTGAATTATCTTTTACCGATGAGCAGAAGTTTCTTTTCAATCGTCTTCTGTCCTCGGTCCAACATAAAACCATCAACGGAATTGATGTGGTCCTCGCCTCAGCCAGAAGCGATAAACAAATTGGCAATCTAGATTTTTTAACTCATAAACTTGGAGACATTGAAACTTTTGACGCTTTTTTTACGGTTGTAGAAATGAGCAACCGCGTGTATATAGTGGCCCGTAGTAGAACAGATTCATTGGACGTGGGCGAGGTGTGCGCCGTTTTTGGCGGAGGTGGCCATCCAAAGGCTTCCTCTGCGACCATAAAGGGTCGTAGCCTTGAATCGGTTCTGGAAGAATTGGAGCGGGTATTGGCGGAAAAAACCCATCCGCCAATTGTGGCGCGTGATATTATGTCCAGCCCAGTTAAAACAATTCCGATGCATCTTTCTTTAGAAGAAGCCGGTAAAATTATGTTGCGCTATGGCCATACCGGCTTGCCGGTCCTGGAGGACGGTCGGGTGGTCGGGGTAATCTCCCGTCGTGATGTGGATAAGGGAAGGATACATGGCCTCGGGCATTCACCGGTAAAGGGTTACATGAGCCGGAACGTTGTTTCTGTTTCGCCGGAAACGCCAGTTTCAGAACTCCAATACTTATTGGTCAAGCACGACATTGGGCGACTGCCAGTGATGGAAAATGGTCAACTCATTGGAATTGTCTCTCGGACGGATATATTAAGAACATTTCATGGTCAGGATTACCCGGAAGACCATATCCTTCTTTATAATAATCAGGCAGCGACGAGTGAATCACTGAGTTGGTTGGGGAAGAATTGGCGAGATCAAATGCTCAAGGAACTTCCAGTCCAGATTTTTAATATATTAAAGGTAGCCGGCAGTCTGGCGGATGAGCTGGGCATGGCGGTTTATGTGGTGGGCGGTTTTGTTCGTGACTTATTGTTAGGACAACCAAATTTAGATGTGGATCTGGTAGTCGAAGGTCATGGCCCGGATTTTGCCCGGGCACTGGCTAGTAATCTAGGGGGGAAAGTGCGGGTTCATAAACGTTTCGGGACCGCCATGGTTATTGGACCAGACGGCTCTAGGATTGACGTAGCCACTGCCCGCATGGAATACTATGAATATCCGGCTGCTTTACCGACCGTAGAACGATCGAATCTGAGACATGATTTATATCGACGCGACTTTACCATTAATGCGATGGCTATTCAATTAAACTCGGATCATTTTGGCGATTTAATCGACTTTTTTGGCGGACGAATGGACCTGGAAAGGCGGTTAGTCCGAGTCCTCTATAATTTAAGCTTTGTTGAGGATCCAACCCGGATCATTCGCGCCATCAGATTTGAACAAAGATTAGGCTTCCAAATCGAAACTCAGACTCTTCAGCTTATCGAAGACTCCATTCATCGTGGATTTCTTAGAGGTCTTTCGGGAGCTAGAATAAGAGAAGAAGTTTCTATTCTTTTGAGCGAGGCTGACCCAATTCCCGGTTTGCGTCGTCTCGTCGACCTGGGGGTAGCCGCTCAGGTATTGCCGGAAGTAAAATTTGATCATCGAATATGGCGGATGCTGGGACGGATTCCTCGAATCCAGGATAAAGTTCGTTTACTCTTGAGTGAAGAGATTGAAACAAAAGAACCGGCTTCAAACAGGATTTTAAATAAAGAAGCGATCTATTGGATGGTTTTATTTCATCAGATCGGAGTAGATAAATTACATGAGGTAAGCAGTAAGTATCGTCTAAACCGGGCCGTAACAAACTTGATGTTGCTGGCTTACCAGGCCCGAGATCAATTGACAAAATTAGCGGGGCGGCCGGGTAAAGTCAAAATGAGTACTATTGATCCTATTTTGCAGGTTTGTCCAGCCGAAGTTTTTATCTTTTTATCAGTTCTTGCTTCCTCAAGAGCC
>JAAZDI010000333.1 GCA_012512295.1 Syntrophomonadaceae bacterium | reverse complement strand
GTTAGGGGCACTGCGGACATTGGCGTAGGTAGATAGTTGTTTGATTTGGACAATCTTGGTGGCGGAAGGACCGGCTGGTTGATTGGTGGAGGAACCGCCAGTCGAAGAATTATTGCTCGAATTATTACCGGAACTATTACTGGAATTATTATTGGAACCACTGCCAGAATTGCTGCTCGACGAGTTATTGCCTTTACTTGAATTGGTTGAGGAGGAATAACCGGCTACCTGCTGCTCGAGTTCGGCGATTCTCGCTTCCAGGGCTGCCACTTTGGCTTTGACATAGCTCTCACTAACCAAGGGGTCTTCGGCTGACCCGGGGGCGGGACTTCCAGTTATATCAGCGGATACAACGGTACCCAGGAAGAAAGCACCCACCAGCAAGAACACGGCAGTTACGGCCAGGGTGGTTATATACTTAAATCGCTTGAACAGCATTTAGGGTCACCTCAATATTAATCTAAGCATCAATCTGAACTTCCCCGCAACTAAAGTCAGGGAGGGTTTAAGAATCTGTATCGCTTCTATCGCTTCTATCGCTTCTATCGCTTCCATCGCTTCCATGAATATTTTCCTGTCCGCCAAGCTAAATCTTAATACTCCTACGTCTTACGATTCACGCCTCGCACCTCACGCCTCACGTTAGCAGTTTGTGCTTTGCGCTTCCTGTCTCACGCCTGACGTCTGCTGTCTGCTGCCTGTTGCCTGACTTCTCATGCCATAAGGTACTACGTCTCCTGGGGCAACTAACCTATCCCCGTATCCCACTACTGGGAAAATCCCCGATATCGCTCGGTTGACTGATCATGGGAAGTCGGCAACAAGACGCCTAGTTTGCCAGCCCCAACCAAAGCGGCTACGGAAAGCCCGATCAGGATCAGAGTGGCCTCGGGGCGGTTAAAATAGGTTAAAGCAATGGCACTTAAACCGAATGTACCGCTGATCGCGTAAATTACCAGTACCGTGGCCCGATGGCTAAAGCCTAAACCGAGCAGCCGGTGGTGCAGGTGTTCTTTATCGGCTTGAAAAATGGGCTGCCCTCCCAGGAAGCGCCGCACAATAGCACACAGGGTATCCAGGATGGGGATCCCTAAGATAACAAATGGAATAACCAACGAAAACGCGGTGGCGCTTTTGGTTAAACTTAATAAGGAAAGGGCCGCCAGATTAAAGCCTAGAAACATCGACCCGGAATCGCCCATAAACAGCCGGGCCGGGTGGAAATTATAACGCAAGAAGCCCAGCGTAGCAAAAGCCAAAATCAAGGCCCAGATCGCAACATCCAGGGCCCCGGACCGCCAGCCTACAACCGCCAAAACAATAGCGGCGACCGCGGATACCCCGGCGGCTAAACCATCCAAACCGTCAGTCAAGTTAACGGCATTGGTTATCCCCACGAGCCATAAAACCGTCAGGGGTATGGCTAAGATCCCGAGGGTAACTAACCCGCCAGAGATGGGGTTGGTGATAAAGTCAACTTGGACGCCAAAGGCGACCAGACTAAGCGCAGCCAGAATCTGCCCCAGAAGTTTGACATGGGGCGACAGGTTTCGGATGTCATCCGCCAAACCAAGCAGGATGATCAGAGTTCCCCCGACAAGCAACCCGACCAGCCGGGTATCTATGGCCTGAGTGGTCAGCAACGTGGTCACATAAGCAATATAAATGGCCAGACCACCCATGCGGGGCATGGTCCGGGTATGCACCTTGCGCAGATTTGGCCGATCAACGGCCCCGACCCGAGGGGCCAGCTTAATAACTAACGGAGTGATCAGATAAGCAATGATAAAGGCCAGGCTGAGAATTGCGATTATACCCAGCGGATTCAACTCTCCCCCACTTCCTCCCTGGACAAATTGATGCTTAATAATTGATTGCTTAATATTGATGTTTATTAGATCAGATAAATTAATAGATACTTATTAACCGCCCATGTCTGTTAGGCACAACCACCTATGAAAATAGCGGACAACAGAGTGTTGACTACACCACGGTAACCGAACATTGGTTGTCTTCATTAGCAATGACAAAGTGAAGCTGCTCAAAGGCAGTGATTTTCTTGCATAATCAGAAAGTATAAGTGGACTTTCTCATTATATTAATTATAAGTAGTGCAACTAGGGCTTCTGCCTGCGCCAAAGGCTTGGCGTAAGTCAAGTTTTCTTTATCTAAGATAACGTTAGTTTAGCGGATAAAGTCACAAACAATAATACATCATTCAATTAAATTGGACAACTTTATCAGTATTTCGTTTAATTGTATCACCAGACTCGGGCCTTGTCTAGACTGCAACGGGTGGCGTGAGGAGTGAGGTGTTAGGCGTAAAACGCGAAACGTAAATATAAAAACAATAAATCCATATTTCAAGCTACTATAGTAATAAGTGATGAGCAAAAGGCTCAGGAACTTATGAGCAATTTGGCTTTATTAAATTGGATAGAGATTACCAGGAAAGCGATTTAATCCAGCTCGTTAAGATACTTCGGGAAGAGGAATTAATTGAAAAGTAACAATATCTAATAAGCCACCGAAAAGTAAAACAAAAGCACCTTATAAAAAAGGGTGCTTTTTTCATGCCAAGCTTCATACCAGATTTAATGGAGGCGCGGGTTCGCTTCTGTCCCTCGACAGGCCAAACCAGCTATAGTACAATTTTAAGCGTGATCTTGTTGATAGGTGGCGAATACTTAGCATGGCTGATCAAAATCAGGTGGTTCGCGCCGCTGGGGTGCTGATGGCAATAAGCGTTTTGGCCCGGTTAGCCGGGTTTATTCGGGAGCAGGCAATTGCCGCGCAGTTTGGCACCACCATGGCGACCGACGCTTATGTGGTGGCTTACACGGTGGCCAACATCGTTTATCTGATCATCGGCGGGGCCCTGGCTACGGTTTTTATTCCGGTGTTCGCTTCTTATCTGACCGGATCGAATCCAGTCGAGACGAAAAGCAAGAGCGGCTACTGGCAACAGAATCATCTTGACCGCGGCTCCGCTTGGAATCTGGCCAGCACGATCATTAACCTGACGGTGCTGGTCCTGGGCGGGGTGACGATTATTGGCATTGCGGTTTCGCCCTGGCTGGTGCAGCTAATTGCGCCGGGCTTTGCGTCGGAGCCGGCGAAGGTGCAGTTAACCACGCAGTTAACCCAGATCATGTTTCCGATTACTTTGCTTTTTGCCCTGAGTATGCTGTTCGGGGTGACCCTCAATACTCTCCAGCACTTTGCGGTGCCCGCCCTGGGTTCGGTAGTTTTCAGCCTGACAGTGTTGGCTTCGGTTTTTACCCTGGGAGCGGCCTGGGGCATTAAAGGTTTGGCAGCCGGTACAGTTATCGCGACGGTTTTTCAGGTGGCCATCCAGGTGCCGGTCTTATGGCGCAAAGGAATGCGTTATTCGCTGGTTCTGAACCTGAAGCACCCGGGGGTCCGGCAGATAGGGGTTCTGATGGGTCCGGTGATGCTGGGGAATGCCGTGGCTCAGGCTTATGTTTTTATTGAACGGATTATTGCCTCCCATTTGGCTGAGGGCTGTATCGCGGCCCTGAACTTCGCCAATAAGCTCTACCTGCTGCCGTTTAATCTGTTCGCCCTGGCCATTAATATCGCCATCTTTCCGACCATGTCAGCCCACGCGGCGGCCAACGACCTAGCTGCTTTAAGGAAAACCACCTTTGGAGGTTTAAAACTGGTCGGGCTGCTGACCATTCCGGCTATGGTCTGGTTGATTGTCCTGGCGGAGCCGATTGTCCGACTGACCTTTGAAAGAGGGGCTTTTGATGACCATTCCACCGGGCTGACCACTTTTGCCCTTTCTTTTTATGTGCTGGGCTTGTTTGCCCTGGGGGCTTTTAACGTCTTGAATCGGGCCTTCTACGCGCTGCATGATACTCGAACTCCAGTTCTAATAAGTATATTCACGGATTTGTTTAATCTTGCCATGGCCCTGATTCTCGTGCGCTATCTCCAACATGGCGGGCTGGCCCTGGCTGCGGCCTTGGCGGCGAACCTGAATTTAATCCTGGCCTACTATTTCTTGCGCCCCCGACTACCGAATTGGCGGGGCCGCGAGTTGTTCGCCCCGCTGGGAAAAATTGTGCTGGCCTCAGGGATCATGGGCGTCGGGATCTGGGTGACTGCGCGTTACCTAATGCAGTTAACCGGGGGCAGTACCGAGTTAATGGCCCAGTTGCTAACGGTGGGCATCGCGTCAGGTGTGGGTTTAATCATCTACCTGGGGCTGATCTGGTGGTGGAAGCCAGATGAGGAGCTGGTAGAGATGGTGAGGAAGATGGGGCAGAAGGTGATTCAAAGGGTTAGGGGGTAGGAAAAGGATCAGTCAACGATCGAAGGGAGGAGGCAGAAGCGATACTCGTGGCACAATAGTTAAGGGGTAACATCAGGATCAGTCAACCCGCTAATCCCGAATCTGTAATGCGAATCGAGGTTTAGTCCTTTCTTTTCTTGACAATGTAATCCAAGATATACTCTACGAATTCACTGAAATCTTTCAGCTTTGTGGTGACTATGTTATAAATTTCTTCCTCATCGACTCGTTCATATTCATGGATCAACCGGTTTCGATAACCAGCCATCCCCCTGATTCTGCTGGCAAAATTCATTGGTATTATTCCAGCCTTTCCCAGCATATCAATTACCTCGCGATAATTGTCTGGATGTCCCAGGCCGCCCTTAACTAAAAGATGCCGCCCAATATCGAATAAGTTTTCTAAAGCGCGACGAAGATGATGCTCGGCAATAGCGTAATTATCCGCGTTTTCCCGAAATTCTTCAAAGCTCATCTGTTGAAAGTCCGCCAAACGGTTTATCGAACGTCTTATCTTGTCAACTCTTCCAAGTACCCGCTGCTTATCTAACAATAAAATTCCCCTCTCTAATATCTTCTATCATTTCCCGATAGCTTTTCTCAAGAAAAGGCCCTAAATCCATATGGTATTTTACAACGAGATCTTCAAAATCAGTGCGATAATCATCATCTGCCGAAAACAAAACCTTACCCTTGCTGATAATCTTGAATTGGAGGGGAATATTCTCAGTGGCTTGCAAAAAAACTACGTCTACCTTATTCACTAAGTCTGATAGTGCATCATGAAAATCTTCTCTGATATCTGTCATCAGTTGATAGTTGGGATGCTTTTTATCAAAATCTTTCATTAATATCGCTAAATCTATGTCACTATTGGCATAAGCCGTGCCGTCAGCGTAGGAACCGAATAAATAGCAAACCAGAATCGGGTATTTGGTCAGTACCGGGTTAATTCTCTTAGCAATCGTTTCAGGGGTTATTTCTCTGAACAATGGTTTATTTTTCTTGTTGTTTTCAAGCATAATAAACCCACCTTTGGGGCCTATTTTTCGTTAGGAGTATCTAGCCCTCTATTAACTAATATTACCAATTATCGGCCTGCAGTCAACTTAGTTTTAGCATTTCATACAGATTGGTCATCTTTTCCACCATTACCCGGGCGGAAAAACGCTGCTCGACTTCCGCCGCGGCTCGCGCTCCCAGGGCGGCCGCCTCTTCCTTGTTTTGCAGAAGCCAAGTAACCTTCTCCGCAATTGCTGCTCCATCACCAGGTGGCACCAGAAGGGCGGTTCGGCCATCCTCCGCGATCTCGGTTATTCCTCCCACCGCACTGGCAACGCAGGGTTTGCCCAGACACATCGCTTCAATCAGGCTGAGTCCGAAGGCTTCGGACAGGGAAGGGACGACTACGACATCCATGACGGCCATTAACTGAGGGACATCTTCGCGGAAGCCGGTAAAAATGACCCGGTCAGCGATTTGCAGGTGCTGGGCTAGTTCTTTTAACTCCTGGGCCAGGGAGCCATCGCCGACAATTAGGAAAATCGGGGCCACGTCTAGTGCTAGAACGCGATGACGTTTCGTGGTTTCCGCCGATTCGCTAAAACTGGCAGGATCGCTGGAACTGGTATACCGCGTATGCCGCGGGGTTACATCATGACCCCGTTGCTCAGAGACATTGAATCCCCGTTGATTATAGGCATTAGGAC
>JAAZDI010000332.1 GCA_012512295.1 Syntrophomonadaceae bacterium | reverse complement strand
GATGGAGCTGGGCTAGCTTTTGATGAGGACCAGGCCCGTCGAGTGCTGGAACAGGAAACGGTGGTTATTACTGTGGACCTGAAAGCCGGTCAGACGGCGGTCACCGCCTGGGGTTGTGACTTAACTTTTGATTACGTTAAGATAAATGCCAGCTACCGGAGTTATATCTATTATTGATAGTTTGTTAATACCCTTGCTCGCCAGGGATCATTGATGATAATTATCCTGGCCTGAGTTGACGTCGAATTTTAAAAGATTAAGGAAGCAAGAGAACCGTCCCCTTGTTTTCCTTGTTTCCTCTAGTTTCAGTCTAAGAGGAGGGCTGGCTGTGCTAACAGCGATCGAAAAGGCTGGCATTCTGGTCGAGGCATTGCCCTATATCAGAAAGTTTTTTGGAAAAACTATCGTTATCAAATATGGCGGGCACGCCATGACCGATGAAAAACTAAAGCAGGCCGTCATGACGGATGTCATTCTGATGAAGTATGTCGGGATAAACCCCGTAATTGTCCATGGCGGCGGACCAGAGATTAACCATCTCCTTGATCGGTTAGGCATGAAGTCGTCCTTTATCCAGGGTCTTCGGGTGACTGACCGGGAGACCATGGAAGTAGTAGAGATGGTTTTAGTCGGCAAGGTTAATAAGGAAATAGTGTCCTTGCTTAATCAAAACGGCGGCAAGGCAGTCGGGCTGAGCGGCAAGGATGGGCAACTGATTGAGGCCCGGAAGAAGTTTTTGACTCCGTTTAATGGTGAGGAAGACCAGATTTACGAACTGGGGTTTGTTGGTGAAGTAGCCCGCATCAATCCAGAGATAATTGAAACCGTAGTGGAAAAGGGTTACATTCCGGTCGTTGCCCCGGTTGGGGTGGGCGCGGATGGTGAAAGTTATAACATCAACGCTGATTATGTGGCCGGGGCCATTGCCGCTGCCCTTCAGGCGGACAAACTAATCCTGTTAACCGATGTGGAAGGAATTTATAGAAAGTTTGGCGATGCCTCCACGCTCTATTCGTTAGTTCGACTAGCGGAAATACCCGGCTTAATTAATGAAGGGGTAATTTCCGGGGGAATGATTCCGAAAGTCCAGTGTTGTATCCAGGCAATCCAGGGAGGTGTTTCTACCGCCCATATCCTTGATGGCCGCATTGCCCATTCAATCCTGCTGGAGATTTTTACGGATCAGGGAATCGGCACCATGGTGGTGCGGTAGGACCTATATATCCAACACCTAACATTAACATCTAACAAAGAGGAAGGGGTTTTGCTTATGTCAGAAGTTAAACTTTATCCAAGCTTTCAGGGACGCGACTTTATCTGCATGGCTGATTATACCCAGGAAGAGATCTACCAGATTTTTGAAGTCGCTCAGTCACTTAAGGAAAAACAGCGGCGACGCGAACCCCATCCTTTGTTAGCCGGTAAGACATTGGGGATGATCTTTACCAAAAGTTCAACGCGGACGCGGGTCTCTTTTGAGGTCGGTATATACCAATTAGGGGGATACGGACTTTTTCTCAGTGCTAATGATATTCAACTAGGGCGGGGTGAGACCATTCATGATACAGCCAAGACCCTGTCGCGCTATCTGGATGGGATTATGATTCGCACTTATGACCATCAAGATGTGCTTGATCTAGCTAAATACGCTTCGATTCCAGTCATTAACGGATTAACGGACTTGCTGCACCCCTGTCAAATCATGGGTGACCTGTTGACGATCCTGGAAAGGAAGGGGCAGCTTCAAGGTTTGAAATTAGCTTTTATTGGGGATGGCAACAATGTCGCCCATTCTCTGCTGATCGGTGGAGCCAAGGTGGGCAT
Source organism: Syntrophomonadaceae bacterium (assembly GCA_012512295.1). Lineage (GTDB taxonomy): Bacteria > Bacillota > Ch66 > Ch66 > Ch109 > JAAZDI01. Next base: position 2,441 of record JAAZDI010000332.1, on the reverse strand, counting down.
GGACGTGGTCATTGCTTGTCCGATGGGCTATGAACCGAATCCGGCCATCTATCAACAAGCCAGTGCCATTGCCGAAGCGACCGGGGCTCGGTTGCAAGTGGTCCATGACCCACGGGAAGCCGTCGTCGGAGCCGATGTTGTTTACACAGATGTTTGGGCCAGCATGGGGCAGGAAAAGGAAAGAGAGAAGCGGATTCAGGATTTTACTGGTTACTGCGTTGACGCCCAATTATTAAAACTGGCTAAACCAGAAGCGATTGTGATGCACTGCCTGCCCGCTCATCGGGGAGAAGAAATTACGGATGAGGTCATGGATGGGCCACAATCAGTTGTTTTTGATGAAGCAGAAAATCGCTTGCATATTCAAAAGGCGATCATGGCTCTGGTGATGGCTTAATATCCAAACGAAGTCAATTAATTATTTCGTGCTCTGTATTCATAATTCATCATGGCTTTTAACTAAAAATACTTGTGAAAATAGCCAGGTAGTTTTAATATTGTAAATGGTTAGTCTAAGCAGAGGGAGATGGCAAGTCTACAACCAACGAGAGGCAGATGGTTTTATAAATTTGTTCGGGTTGCCCCTCAAAGTATGAGCGATAATTAAAAGACTTTTTGTTTGACAGGGCTCCAGTTAATATACTCAATTTACCTAATATGGTAGCTTAAACTACAGGAGGCGAATTAGATTGGCTCGAAGAAAGGTCTTAATCATGGGTGCCGCCGGTCGCGATTTTCACAACTTCAATGTGTTTTTTCGGGGTAATGCAGATTACGAAGTGGTCGCGTTTACCGCTACCCAAATCCCGGATATTGAAGGCCGGGTTTATCCGAAAGAGTTAAGTGGGGAGCTTTATCCCGAAGGGATTCCCATCTATGCCGAGGAAGAACTGGTTTCTTTAATCAAGCAGTTTCAGGTAGATGAGGTAGTGTTTGCCTATAGTGATGTCACCCACGAATATGTTATGCATAAAGCTTCGACGGTACTAGCCGCCGGTGCTGATTACCGCTTGATGGGCCCGCAATCGACCATGCTTAAATCCACTAAGCCCGTTGTGGCGGTCACGGCAGTGCGTACCGGCAGCGGTAAGAGCCAGACGACCCGCAAGGTTTGTGATACCTTAAAAGCCATGGGGAAAAAAGTAGTGGCGGTTCGACATCCAATGCCCTATGGAGATTTAACTAAGCAAGTTTGTCAGCGGTTTGCCACCTATGCTGACTTGGACCGGTATGAATGCACCATTGAAGAGCGGGAAGAATTCGAACCTCATCTTGATCGGGGCGTTGTTGTCTACGCCGGGATAGATTATGAAAAAATCCTCCGGGAAGCGGAAAAAGAAGCTGATGTAATAGTCTGGGATGGAGGAAATAATGACATCCCGTTTTTTGCCCCAGACATTCATATCGCCGTTGTTGACCCGCACCGACCAGGGCATGAACTGACCTATCATCCAGGAGAAACTAATCTCCGGATGGCTGGAGTAATAATCATTAACAAGATGGAGACTGCCTCGCCCGAAGGAATTGATATAGTCCGTAAGAACATTGAAAAAGCTAACTCTGAAGCAATGATCATTGAAGCTGCCTCACCAATCTTTATGGAAGAACCGCAGAAGATTAAAGGTAAGCGGGTACTGGTCATTGAAGACGGCCCGACCTTGACGCATGGTGAAATGACTTACGGGGCCGGAATAATTGCGGCCAAGCGGTTTGGAGCCGCCGAAATAATTGATCCCCGACCCTATACGGTCGAATCAATTAAAGAAACCTACCGCAAGTATCCCAATATCGGAATTCTGCTGCCGGCGATGGGCTATGGAGCCAAGCAAATTCGTGATCTTGAAGAAACCATTAATCGCGTTGATTGTGATACCGTAATCATTGCCACCCCAATTGATCTGTCCCGGGTCGCGCAGATTAATAAGCCGACAGTCCGGGTTAAATATGAACTGCAGGAAATTGGTTCACCAAACCTGTTCGATGTGTTAGAACGACTAAAGTAAGGCTTTGTGAACGTTTGTGTTTTAACTCGGCCAACAGGCTATAACGGGAACGAAAATATACGTTTAAACCGCTAAGCACCGTCGTCCTTTATTAAAAACACGGTACGAGAAATGTTTGGGAAGATTTTGCATATTCCTTGCATAATCTTCCCAAATATACAATTGACCCGGTAAAGACGGGTTCAGCAAAAACTGCCTCCCTTGACATATTTCCGGTTGTCCGGTATTTTGAATATGGGGGAAAATATAGAGCAAATGGAGGAATGGTTTATGCCTACTTATACCTTTGATTGTCCTAATTGTGGACGGTTTGATATATCACTCAGGATGTCCTCACCAAACCTGGACGGATGCCCACCCTGCCAAAGTCCCGTAAAAAAGGTTTTTGTACCGCAACGAGCTATCTTTCGCGGAGGACTTCCCAGCAACAACTACGAG
>JAAZDI010000028.1 GCA_012512295.1 Syntrophomonadaceae bacterium | reverse complement strand
TTCTCTTTATAAAGCTCTGGATTACCCGACCATGGCGTCCAATCTCCGTTCATTTCCCCGCCAAAGCGCAGGAACACCGGTACACTCAACTCGCTTAATTCTTGAATAAACTGGTGCATATACTGATTATCTTGAACTGCTTGCAATCCCTGGTTCGGCTGCCAGGCTAATTGCAGGGCTACCCCGGCTTTCTCCGCTTCAGCCACTTCCGGTACCGCTGATGGCAGGTCGCCCCAAAGAACATAGGCTAAGATGCCGGAGAATGAACGGCCATATACCTGCTCCGCTCTGTTAAAATCGCCATTAACGGCTGGATCGCGCAAAATTGAAGTGCCTATGATGGCTCCATTAGCCGGCTCAAACTTGCCCGACGTATTACCGGCTCCCGCCGGTTTCTCAACGAACAACTGGATTTCCGGATTGATGGTTTCGGCTCTTCTTTTATCCGTTAGGGTCCAGTCCTGGTGCCCCAAGGGATCCCACAACTCAGCTTCCAGCCGATAATATTTGACTGCTTCCTCATAACGGCCCCATTTATCCATGATCTTGCCGAGATACTGGGCGCAAAAACCAGCCGCTTCATTTTGGCCAATTCTCTGCATGTCATAGACTAACTCTTCCAGGACCGGGACAGCCTCTTGATAATTTCCCTGTTGATAAAGAGCGATGGCCTGATTATAACGCGCCCATTCCCCGGCAGCCTGCACCGGGTTGCCAGGTAAAAGTAACGAGACGGCTAGTAATAGGACTAGTGGAAATAAAGATCTTCTCGTAATCAAGATAGCGTTACCCCTTTCTTTTAACCCGGGGGAACATACTTATTTGCTTGACTGTGAAGTTAAGCAACCGAAATCGGCGGAAAATCATTGCTGCTCTGAAAACAACCACCCTTGTTTTTTGAGGGCCAGAAGGCATAAACTGTCAATTCCTGTTTTATTATCCTAGTTAACTCCCCTATTAATCCTCCCTTCTTTAACTATATTTTCATTAGTTTATCATAATGCACCAAGGGAAAAAACCAGGAAAAATAAGGGGTTTAACTTAAATTTGTAACAAACTTTTCAAAAGGAAAAGGGATTGTTAACCAATCTGCCTCTATTCCAAGATTGATTTAGCTGGAACCCAAGTACACATATTTTTTTCCAGACTGGTTAAGGTAATAAAAATGGAAAATAGCAACGGAAATTAATTAGTTTGTCAAGGAGGAAAAATGTTTCACTGGCTGGATAAACTGCTTAGAAGAAATAATCAGCACAGCCAAGATATTAATTCAAGTCTGGACCGGTCGGAAACCGAGGGTAGGCTGATTAGTAAAAACCTTGCCCACAATAAAAAAGTCTTGACCGAGATATTTAATCAATGCAGCCATTTGGTGATTAGAGAAATCCAAATTGGTCGGGATAATTCTCTGGAAGCCATGCTCGTTTATCTAGAGCCGCTGGTTAACGCCGAACTTCTAGAAAGATTAATCCTGCGGCCGTTAATGGATATTACCCAGTTTCCAAGCCAAGAGGAACTGCTGCCTTTCCTAAAAAAGAGAGTAGTCACTGCCGGCAAAATCATTGAATATAATCATTGGGCAGATATTACTGATGAAATAGCTCGAGGATTAACCGCACTATTCATTAATGGTCAGAATAGTGTCTTACTATTCTGCACCTTAGAAGATGTTTACCGCTCAATTGACCAACCGACCATTGAAACAGTAGCTAAAGGGCCTTGCGATGCCTTTAACGAAGATTTACGGACCAATATTGCCTTGCTGCTCAGACGATTGCCTACCCCCCGCCTCGCCGTCGAAAAGCTTAGATTGGGAGCGGTTACGAGGACAGAGGTTAATATTGTTTATCTAAAAGGTTACGTTATGCCTGGATTAATTGAGGAAATAAAGCAAAGAATTGAGCGGATTAAGGTAGACAACTTTATTGGGACCGGTCAACTGGAAGAATACATTCAAGACAACCCCTATTCCCCTTTTAATACCATTGAATCAACAGAACGACCGGATAGAATGGCCAGTCACTTGCTTGAAGGCAGGGCAGGTATCTTAATGAACAATACACCGTTTGCCCTAATTGTTCCGATAACAATTGCCAGTCAGCTGCAAAGCCCTGAGGATTATTACAACCGGTACTGGTTTTCCTCATTTATTCGGTTTATTCGTTGGATCTCGCTGTTAACTGCTCTGTTTGCCCCATCCTTGTATATTGCCATAACCACTTTTCATCAAGAACTGGTGCCAACCTTCTTACTGATTTCAATCGTCTCCTCCAGGGAAGGGGTGCCTTTCCCCAGTCTGGTAGAGGCATTAATAATGGAACTAACCTTCGAAGTACTTCGGGAAGCTGGAATTCGCTTGCCCCGGCCTTTCGGCCAAACCATCAGCATCGTGGGCGCAGTCGTGATAGGCCAAGCTGCTGTCAGTGCCGGCTTGGTTTCTCCAGTCATGATTGTTATCGTGTCTTTAACTGCTATTACCAACTATACCATACCTTCGATAAATGTATCCAATACTGTTCGTCTATTGCGCTTTCCCTTTATGATCTTAGCGGCAACGTTTGGCCTGTTTGGAGTAATGCTTGGCTTTACTGTGCTTGGTTTTCACTTATGCTCACTTCGATCTTTTGGGGTGCCGTATTTATCGCCGATCGCCCCCTTATCGCTCAGCGATTTAAAAGACACCTTCATTCGCGTACCTTATTGGATGATGTTACTTCGGCCGCGTTTAATCGGCTATCCAGCACTTCAAAGGCAAGACGCAAACCAAAAACCAGGTCCGACAAAAAGACACCGCAATGTCCCGACTCGAAGGGGGAAAGAATAGTTGTTGGATAAAGGCCGAATCAGCAGTGTTCAATTATTGTTTTTATTGTTAATTGTCCAGGATGCGACTGCCTTTCTCGCGGTCCCCTCACTCGCCGCTCAGGCAGCCGGCCCGGATGCCTGGCTGTCAAATATATTTTTTGTGAGTCTTTTTGGATTAATAGACGGTTCTATCGGAGTCAGCTTGGCCAAGCGCTTCCCTGATGAGACATTGACCGAATATCTACCCAAAATTGTTGGAAAACCGGTAGGGAAAATATTGATCTTTGTCTATTGTTTTGCCGTTATTCACCTGGCTAGCGTGGTCCTGGCTGAAGAAAGCGACTTTATGCACGTCAACTTTTTTCGAGAAACTCCTCTTCTATCGCTAGATCTCCTTCTGATAATCGCTGTCGCCTATGGCGTTTATTTAGGGATTGAGGTGATTGCCAGACAGAACGAAATCGCCTTTCCGGTTTTCTTTTTGGCGATCATCTCTCTTCTGATCATGGTTTCACCGAATATCGAAATGTTAAATTTACTCCCGATCATGGAAAATGGTCTTTGGCCGGTCCTTGAGGGCAGCATCCTTCCAGCTACCTGGCGGGGAGAAATATTTTTTATCTTAATGCTCTTCCCTTATCTAGATCAAAAGGAAGAGGCTAATAAGATTATTATTTATTCGATTATTATTACGACCATTCTATCTACCCTAGTTATTATCACTTGTATTGGTGTTTTGACTGCTGAGGTTGTCAAAACGGAAATATACCCGGTCTTTCGGTTGGCTCGGTATATCTCTTTAGCGAGACTCCTCGAACGCCTGGAAATACTAGTTGTTGTGATCTGGGTGGCTGGAGCAGTTATTAAGCTAGCAGTTTTTCTCCATTCTGGTTGTATTGCTTCAGCTAATCTGCTGGGCATAAAAAACTGGCGGATAATGATTATCCCGTTTGTCCTTACTATGATAATTGTTTCCCATTTCTTCTATGACACTTATCCGAAATTAATTGGGTTTTTAACCGGTATCTGGCCGGTTTATGCCTTGACTATCGAACTATTGATCCCGGGATTAGTCTTAATCATTGCCGTACTCAGGAAAAAAGGAGCGAACAACATTGCTCAGATTAAATAAAATTTATTTAATCAAGCTTATAATAATTATTTTGTTCTGCTTATTACTAAGCGGTTGTTGGAACCGAAGAGAGGTTCAAGAATTAAATGTAAGCACAGCGATCGGGATTGATTATGAAGTGATAGAGGGTAAACCTCAATATACATTATCAGTGCTGACAATGAAATCTTCCCAGCAAAACATAATTGGAGGTTTTGGCTCGTCCCAATCTAAAGCGCAAACAAGCCGGGTAGTTACGGTCCAAGGGGAAACCGTCTATGACGCGATCCGCAATTATTCTATGCGTTCTTCGCGCATGCTCTTTTTGGGGCAGACCTTGGTAATCGTGTTGGGAGAGGAAACAGCCAGAAAAG
>JAAZDI010000331.1 GCA_012512295.1 Syntrophomonadaceae bacterium | reverse complement strand
GTATATATTGCCCCTGAATAAGGATAACATAATCAATAGCAGGCAAAAATAAATTGGGGTGGGTGGTCGTTGCCTGGGTAAACGCTGTGACATAGGTCCAGCAGGATTTCCCAGCTCGACTCCAGAATGTCGCCATTCTGGTGGTTTCCCATTAAGTCAGCTTTGATTCGTCACCGAGATCAAGGCTGGATTACCACTTAGTACACACTTTAATCCCCAGGAAACTGTACTGAGTACACAGTCTAGGAGTTTTCCTCGACAGACCAAGCCAATCTCTAGCCTCTTTTGCAATGCCGGTTTCAACCCCGGGCCATTCAACTAGGCCTCGGTTAAATGGTCCGGTCTGCTGGTATCCACCGTCATCACTCAAGGCAGGCTACACTGCACGCAGCTACCACACCACGAGCAGGTTCAACACCAAGCCATAGCTCTGCCTTTCGACAGTCACCACGTACTTGGGCCTCCACGGAGGCGGGGTCAACGCCTACATGCCCTTGTAGATCGCCCCATCCTCCTTATTTCCCAGTACCAGCCCCTGACTGGGCGTCACAAGCCAGCACCAGGAACTTCATCGATGTGCCCTTGACGGATTTTTAGGCCCGCCTTCAAGATTGGATGGCTGACTAGAATACTGCACCACCCACATTATCATTTGGTCCAATTATAGCATACAGTTTGATAATGCTTCAAAGGTTACCTGGAATGATTCAAGGGTACTCAAAGTTAAATTGCCCATTGAATATAAAACCCCACCTACGCCCTTTGCCAAACGCATCAATGCTTCAACATACTCTTTCTTTCATTAACATAACATCAGGTTGAGATTAGATGCTTATGTCTATATATATATATATAATTATATCAGCAGTGAATAACGTGATTGACAGCTTTATACGTTATTATCTGTTTATACGTTATTATCTGGCAATTTTAAGCCATATTTAATTATCTCGTTCTATTACATGTTCCACTAACTCTTTTAGGAATCTAGCCCGACCGCCAAACCGCGCTAACCTAGCCACCGCTCGGGCTACACTGTCCTGAGCTATTTTACGCGATTGTTCTAAACCATAAAGAGATGGAAAAGTAGACTTTTCATTCCGCAGATCACTACCAACTGGTTTGCCTAGCTTACGCTCATCACCAACCACATCCAATATATCATCCGCAATTTGAAAGGCCAGTCCGAAATCCTCGGCATATTCGGTTAAGTCAGCCAGATCATCTGCATTTGCTCCGCTAAATAAAGCCCCGGCCCGGACCGAGGCTCGGATCAGGGCACCGGTCTTATGGCGATGGATATACTCCAAAGTAGTCTCGGCAATCGGTTGACCCTCAGACTCTAAATCAACCACCTGACCTCCGATCATGCCTAAAGTGCCAGCGGCCTGAGCCACTTCTTGAATGACCTGCAGAACAACCGATGGAGGAGGGCTGTCACAAGTACTAGCACTTTTGGCCAGCACTTCAAAAGCCAGGGTAAGCAGGGCATCTCCGGCTAGGATAGCCGCAGCTTCGCCAAAAATCTTATGGCAGGTGGGCTTCCCCCGGCGGAAATCATCGTTATCCATAGCGGGAAGATCATCGTGAATCAATGAATAAGTATGAATAAATTCTAAGGCGACGGCAACTGGTTGGACTGAACGCAAGTTACCGCCAACCGTTTCTGCCGCTGCCATAACCAGAATCGGCCGCAGTCTTTTTCCCCCCGCCAAGACACTATAACGCATGGCCTGATGAATCACTGGCGGATAGCCGTTCTCCGAGGGTAAAAACTCTATTAACAATTGATCGATCTCCCGGGCTCGCCTCAATAATTCCTGCTCAATCCATTTCATTTGCATTGCCTTCTTCCTCAGATTCGCCTTCCAGTTGTTGCATTAAAATCTCAACTTGTCCTTCAACGGACCGGAGTTGGTTATTACATAATCGCACCAGGCCGACTCCTTCCTGGAAACACCCCAGAGCTTCATCTAAGGAGAGCTCCCCCTGCTCCAACTGTTTTACTATTTGTTCCAGGCGGGTCAACGCCCCTTCAAAACTCAAGTTTTCCGGCGTTTTTATCAATTAATCCCCGACCTCACTCTCGAAAAGACTACCCTAAATATTGTTTAATACTCAAAAATCAAAGAAAAGCTACTCGGACACTAACGGTCGCCAATCGTGATGATCGCCGCTAATCGACCTTGCGGTAGCGCTCTGCTTGTCCTCAACTTGACAGATCAGACAACCCTGATTCAAGCAAACCTCAACCGTATCCCCGAGCTCAACCTGAGTGCTACATCGAACCAACTCCTGGGTTGATTGTTTTCGACAAATAGCATACCCTCGCCCCAAGACGCCTAAAGGACTCAGGGCCATAAGTTGATCAGTTGCCGCCGCTAGCCTAGTTCGCTTATTCTGCAGCAGTTGATTTAAAAAAAACTTTAATTCTCTTTGTTTTTGGTTAAGCTCAGTTTTACGTAATTCTGTAAGACCGCGT
>JAAZDI010000330.1 GCA_012512295.1 Syntrophomonadaceae bacterium | reverse complement strand
CGCTTAGGCTATTGTCTCATTAGCTACCGTTTGATAACCGAGGTAATTTACACACTAATTTGGACTTGACTCAGGCCGGTACAATCAAGAAGAGATTTCGATTAATTCTACCTTTAATAATTTTCACCATTCATGTTTCTCCATTCATGTTTTATCTAGGGAGCAGGTGAGTTAATGGGCAAACCGGCTGATGGTGTCTTTAAATTGAAAGCTGACTATTCACCGCAGGGAGATCAGCCTAAGGCAATTGCCGCCTTGACCGAGGGAGTCCGACAGGGAATGCGGCATCAGACCCTGCTGGGAGTGACCGGTTCCGGCAAGACTTTTACGATGGCGCAGGTGATTCAGCAGGTCCAGAGACCGACCTTGGTCATTGCCCATAACAAAACCTTAGCGGCCCAGCTCTGTGCGGAGTTTAAAGAGTTCTTTCCGGATAATGCGGTGGAGTACTTTGTCAGCTATTACGATTATTATCAACCAGAGGCTTATGTGCCGCAATCAGATACCTACATTGAGAAGGATTCCTCGATTAATGACGAGATTGATAAGCTGCGGCACTCAGCTACTGCGGCCTTGCTGGAACGCCGGGACGTGATTATTGTGGCAAGCGTCTCCTGCATCTACGGTCTAGGTTCGCCGGAGGACTACCACCTGATGATGGTTTCTCTGCGGGAGGGAATGACCTGTGATCGGGATGAGGTGCTGCGCCGGCTGGTCGATATTCAATACAACCGCAATGACATGAATTTTACCCGGGGGACGTTTCGGGTGCGCGGCGATGTGGTGGAAATATTCCCGGTCTCCTTTACGGAAGAAGCGATTCGCGTCGAGTTCTTCGGGGATGAGATAGAACGAATCATGGAGATTGACACCTTGACCGGAGAAATTCTTGGTCTCCGGCGCCACGTGGCGATTTTCCCGGCCAGTCACTATGTCACCACCCCGGAAAAGCTGGAGGCGGCCTTACGGGGGATTGAAGAAGAACTGGAAGTCCAATTGGCCCAGTTAAAAGCCCAGAACAAGCTGCTCGAGGCCCAACGTCTGGAGCAGCGGACTCGGCACGATCTGGAGATGCTGCGGGAGATTGGTTTCTGTACGGGGATCGAAAACTACTCCCGGCACTTGACTGGCCGCCGGCCAGGGGAGGCCCCGTTTACCCTGCTGGACTTTTTTCCCAAGGATTTCTTGCTCTTTGTCGATGAGTCCCATATGACGATTCCCCAGATCAGGGGGATGTATGAAGGGGACTTTTCTCGCAAGACGACCCTGGTGGAGTATGGGTTCCGCCTGCCTTCAGCGATCGATAACCGTCCTCTGCGGTTTCCCGAGTTTGAAGCCCGGGTCAACCAGGCGATCTATGTCAGTGCTACTCCTGGTCCTTACGAGCTGGAACACAGCCAGCAGATCGTGGAACAGGTGATTCGGCCGACCGGTCTGGTGGATCCGGAGGTGGAGGTGCGCCCGGTTAAGGGCCAGATTGATGATCTGCTGGAAGAGATTCGGCTGCGGGTGGCGCGGCAGGAGCGGGTCCTGGTGACCACGTTGACTAAAAAAATGGCGGAGGATCTAACGACGTATCTGCAAGAATTGGGGATTAAGGTACGTTACCTCCATTCCGATATCGATACGCTGGAACGGATGATTATCCTGCGGGATTTGCGGTTAGGCGTTTTTGACGTGTTGGTTGGGATTAACCTGTTGCGGGAGGGGCTGGACCTGCCCGAGGTTTCACTGGTGGCCATTCTGGATGCGGATAAAGAGGGTTTCCTGCGCTCCGAAAGATCCTTGATTCAGACGATCGGCCGGGCGGCTCGGAACGTGGAAGGCCGGGTTTTGATGTACGCGGATAAGGTCACGGCATCCATGCAGAAAGCCATTGATGAGACTAACCGGCGCCGGCAGTTGCAGATGGATTATAACCAACGGCATGGGATTACTCCGGCCACGGTCACTAAGGCCGTACGGGAGGTGCTGGAAATAACCCGAGCCGCGGAGTCGATTCAGCCCGAGACCGCTCTCGATCGAGTAGCGGAAGGCACCGCCGGTTATCTGACACGGCAGCAAATAATAGAGTTGCCGCTCGGTGAACGGCGTCAGTTCATCGCTGATTTAGAACGGGATATGCAGGAGGCAGCCCGGTGCTTGGAGTTTGAGCGGGCGGCGGTAATGCGCGATTTGCTCATTGAATTGAAAGGGATCTGGGGGATAGGGGCTGCTCGGCCTGCGGACAAGCCCGAAAAAGCACCCGAAAAAGCAGCAGTTATTAAACCAGGCCGGCGGGCTGGTAATAAAAGCACTGGCCAAAAGAGTAATGGTCAAAAAATTGCCGGTCAAAAAAATACTAGTAAAAGAGGCGTTGGCTCTAAAGGGGCTGGTACAAGGGACTCCAGTCAAAAACAAAAAAAGGCAAAGGTTCAGTCAGTCCAGATAGAATAGCGAGGTTCAAAAGAAGCGTGGCTGACTTTCGTTAACACACTGAGTGAGAAAATTATTCCAGGCTGTAACATTG
>JAAZDI010000027.1 GCA_012512295.1 Syntrophomonadaceae bacterium | reverse complement strand
GGATGATAGGTATGTTAGTTTGGAGGAAAGAAGTCGAATTGCCAATCAAGCCAAAGCAAGCGTATTTGTCTCGATCCATTGTGATTCATTTACCAACCCGACGGTGTCTGGAACGACAACCTTTTACTACGCTCCTTCGGACATACTGCATCTGGCCGCTCAAAAAGAGGAACGGAAACGACTGGCCCAACTTGTCCAGCAAAAGCTAGTTCAGGAGCTGGGCAGAAATAATCGAGGGGTAAAAGAGCAAAATCTATCTGTTTTACGCAATACGGAAATGCCTTCAATTCTAATCGAAGTAGCTTTCGTGAGTAACCCAGAGGAGGATCGGCTCCTGCAGCAGCCGGAGTTCAGAAAGCGGGCGGCCCGGGCGATCGCTGCCGGAATAATGGAGTATTTAAATTAGAATAAAGGATTTTTCTGATTGGTGGAGAATAATTGGTTGTAGACAACTTAATAAGCGGCAAACAATCAGGGAAGCCGGTGAAAATCCGGCGCGGTCGCGCCACTGTGAGGAGGAGCAAGCCCACATCAGGCCACTGGGGAACACCTGGGAAGGCGTGGGGGAGCGGTGAATCCGAGCCAGGATATCTGTCGTTTGCTGAGCATAAACATTAAGCTCCCTACGCACGATGGGGTAGTGATGGTCCTAGTTCTGACCCCTTGTTCTTATTGGAGCAGGGGCAGTTGTTTTTTAGGGCATGTATTTCATGTATTTAGCGATGTAGGCAGGCTTAAGTCTGCCTATTTTAATTATTGTCGGAGGAGTTGATGCGAATAAGCGACTGGAAATAAGCAAAGCCGACTAAAAGGAAGACAAGCATAACCCAAGAAGAAAGACAAGCATAACCCAAGCATTACGTAAGAAGAAGTGGAATCATTTGAAGGGAGGCATCTCGATGCGGAGAAACCAAAAACTTTATCAATCCTTAGCAGTGCTGCTGGTCGCCCTGATGATCTGCGCAACGATTGTGGGACCGACTGATATGTTGGCGCGGGCAGACAGTGGAAACCTGGCGGACAAAGCGGTTGCTTTTCTCAAGAGTGAATACCAGGCCAATGGGGCTCAGGGCGGGATTGGAGGTATCGGGCCCTTCGACGTTTACGTTCTTAAGTCTGTTGGGGTGGATATAAGCGACTGGAAGCATAATGACCAAACCCTGCTGGATGCTGTGACCAATTTGGTGAATCAAGACAGCAGCAATCCAACGGTACCGGTTAAGCGCCTCGCTGAGGACCTGATTGCGATGCAGGAACTTGGCAACAACAGCTTAGTCGATCAGTTGAAAATGCTTTTACAGAACAGACAAAATAACGACGGCTCGTTCCAGGACGATACCAGTGTTTATAGCATCATCCCGGCCTATGAATTGTTGGGCCGGGCCGGTCAGCTCAGTGTGGTTAAGGCGACATATGCCCAAAACTATATTCTGGAACAGCAGGATCCGACAACCGGGGCCTGGCCCAAAGACTGGCCTGATTTTATGGTCACTGCCCAGGCAGTGCGGGCGCTGAACTATCTCGCTCCCGGCGCTGCTGCCGATTCCGCGGTCGGTCGGGCTATGGCCCGGGGCTGCGACTGGCTCAAAGGCCAGCAGCAGTCAGACGGCAGTTTTTTAGCCAGCCAATTTGACGATCCTCTGATGAATACAGCAGAGGCGATTCACACCCAGAAGGCGCGGGGCCTTGATCCAGCTAACGCTTGGACCACTGATGGCCAGAGTGCCGTTGATTATCTAACTAAGAATGCCTTAAATGATGATGGCAGCTTTGGCTTCTGCCGGAATACTACGGATGCCACCTGGGCCTTAGATAGTCTTAGACTGTTGGGGATTCTTCCTACAGGCAGCAACGGCAGCGGTGGTGACAAGCCTTCAACCAACGTCAATGTTCGTGTTCGGGTCGAAGGGATCACAGGTCCGCCAGTGGACACTACGGTAAGTGTGTCCGGCACAGCCCTGGATGCCTTGAAGCAAGCAGTGGGCGGCAGCAACGTGGCCGCTCCCGGCGGATTTATCACCAGCATTAATGGTGAAGCGGGTGATCCGGCCGGCGATCCCCCTACTAGTTGGTTTTATTATGTAATAAGAAATGGGGAGATCGATCCGGTAGCGTTTGGCAGTGGCCCCGATGGCTACCCCATTCAGAATGGCGATCAGGTGGTTTTCTACGTCGGGGCTTATGATGCGGCGAGTTATGCCAATCTGACCTATTTCCCGGTGGTGAGCCTGACGCCGGAAGCACCGACTGCCGGGCAAACGATCACCCTCAGCATTTCGGCCAAGAAGTATGATTGGAATACGGGTTTGCAATACCTGTCCAGTACCGAGGCAGCGGCGATTGGCGACTATACGGTAATCGTCGGGGAAACAACCTACACCAGCAGTAATGGGCTGGTAGTCATTCCTAACGTAGCAGCGGGCAGCCTGAGCTACGTGATTACCAACCAGAACAGTGCCGGCTATCCCAATGTGGTGCCCTACCGGGGCAGCCTCAATGTTGCTCCTGCCGGAAGTAACATCGGTCCTCAACCTTCAACCTGCATCGTGAGCATAGCCGTGGTGGGCAGAAACGGAGAAATCCTTTTTGGGCCGACGACCGTGACCGTAATTTCCACCAATCCATGGGGACTGACAGCCCTGGGGGCCTTGGATGCTACTGGACTGGCTTACACTATATCAACCAAATGGGATGGCTATGTGGACTCCATCGCCGGACAGGCCAACAGCGGGATGCAGGGATGGATGTACACGATTAATGATACTGCCCCTTTGGGGTTAGCCAAGGACCAGGTTATTGCCAGCGGTGATCGGGTGATCTGGTATTATAGCCAAAGCATTGACCAGGCAGCCCCAACCTGGGCGCAACTGACTTCCGGAAAACCGTTAACTCCCGAAGTGGTGACAAGTACCACCGGGAACGCGGTGATCCACCCGGCTGCCGGGGGTACTGTCGGATTGGGTAATGAGGTAGCGGTCAGCATTCCGGCCGGTGCTTTGAAGGGAACTACCGGCGTGCCTGTGGCCATCCAGAAGGTGAGTGCTCCGCCCGCTGCTCCGACCGGGTTCAAGCTGCTCGGCACAGTTTTTGAGATAAACGTTGGTGATACCAGCGGCTATCAATTTAACGAGCCGGTTACCCTGACCTTTAGCTTGGATTTAGCTGACCTGCCCGAAGGAGAAACACCATCGATCTACTATTACGATGAAACTGCTTTAGAATGGGTGAATCTGGGCGGGACCGTATCCGAGGGCACCATTACGGTAAGGATTGACCATTTGACCAGGTTTGCGGTGTTTGTCAGGGATATTCAGGAAGAAATCTCGCTTCCGGTTCCAGCCAAGGTATTTACCGATGTTCCGTCATCCTTCTGGGCCAGTGAGGCGATAAACCAGTTGTCTGGACTGGGTTATATCAGCGGCTACCCGGATGGAACCTTCAAGCCGGATAACCAGATTACCCGGGCGGAGTTGGTGTGCCTGCTGAATCAAGTGTTAGAGTTGCCCACCTATAGCCCTGCGGTGCCGGATTTTAGTGATGTATCCGCGGCAGACTGGTTCTACGAAGCAGTGGAGAATGCGGTCCACGCCGGCCTGGTCAAGGGTTACGGTAATCTTTTTAAGCCGAACGATCAGATTAAGCGGGAAGAATTGGCTACGATCATGGTCAATGCCCTGGGCAAACATGACGAAGCCACAGCATGCCGGAACGAGAGGACCAGCTTTACGGACGACCTCAGCCTTTCCGACTGGGCAAGGGGCTTCGTGGTGGTGGCCGCAAAAAATGAATTGATCAAGGGGTACCCGGACCATAGTTTCCAGCCGCGGGGCGGCGTCACGCGGGCCGAGGCCTGCGTCATCGTCACGAATTTTTTAACAATGATCGGCAAGATGTCCCCTTCCCTAACACCGCCGGTGTAGAAAGAGGATGAATCGCCCGTTTTCTAATTTTCCAGTAACAATTATACTAGTAACAATGCCGGTATTCGCCATTGCAAAAATGAAGTAATGGTCCTAATCCGGGAGTTGGGGAGGTAAGCGCAGTGCGGTCAAAAATTGGGTATAGTTTAGCCGCGTTGGTGCTCTTATTGGGGTTGCTCGGGCCATTCGTCTGTTCCCAGAAGGTTGTTCATCAACCACAACCATCACTTCAGAACAGTTCCCTGGCGGAGGCTGACTCCGCCAGTCCGCCTTTTTTCTCATCACCACCAACTGAAGAAACGATGAGCAACCAACTTGAGGAAAAGGCTGCGGATTTGGCAGTTGACCCGTCAAAGGAAAGCGAAACCCTGGCGCAGAAAACAGAGTCAGCTAAAACCGATTCTTCAAATCCTTTGGCCGCCGGGCCAGAACCATTAAACTTGCCGAGCGCGAACTCGCCGAGTGTGAACTCGCCGAGCCAGAATACGAGTCAGAATAATAATGATAATAATGCAACGCATCAGGAAGCATTATCAAACTCCGGCTCGCCGGAGCGGGGTATTAGCGTTGAGCTAGCCGTGGTTGGTCGAAACGGCCAGCTTCTTTATGGCCCAGCGAAGACGGTTCTAAAAGAAGATAACCGGTGGGGATTAAGCGTGCTGGGCGCGTTAGACTCTACTGGCTTAAGCTATCAGTTGAGCCCGAAGTACGGTAATTTTGTTGTGAGTATTGGCGGCGTAACCAATCAAGGCAGCAGTGGCTGGATGTATCAAGTGAATGGTCAGGTGCCGCTGGCAGCAGCGGACAAACAGATCGTTAACCCGGGTGACCGGATAATCTGGTGGTACAGCGAGAGCCTTAAGACCGGGCCTCCTTCCTGGGAAGATTTGCGCTGACAAGGAGTTGTTGTTTTTGCTGGAACAACTGCAGTTTCAAGATAAAGGACTGATGCTGCAACATTTACACCCGTTGGCCGCTTTGGCCTATCTGGGGGTATTGGCCGGGCTAGCCCTGGTCTTTACGCACCCGCTGTACCTGCTGGGCTTGTTAGGCCTTATAATCCTGGCGATTCAAGCCGCCGATGGCTTGGCCGGCTGGGGAATCTGCTTAAAATTCAGTCTGGGGATGAGCGGTCTGATCTTATTGGTAAATCTCCTGGTGGTTCGGGCCGGGGAGACGGTTATTTGGCGGGGGCCGCAGTTGCCGATTTTTGGCGAACTGTGTATTTCATTAGAGGCGATTTGTTTTGGTGCCGCGATGAGCCTGCGGCTTCTAGTGGTGCTCAGCGTTTTTTATCTGTTAAATTTGATAATTCACCCGGACCGGCTCCTGCGCCTGTTGTCTCGCTTGGCCGGCCGCTCAGCCTTGGTCCTATCGCTGGTGACCCGGCTGTTTCCTTATGTTTTCCGACAAATGAACAACCTCCAGGAAGTGTTACGGGTCCGCGGTGTCGATTTTCAGGCCGGCACCTGGCGGGAACGGCAGCAAAAGTATTGGTTGCTGTTCAACAGTCTGTTGATTTCGTCCCTGGAAAATTCATGGGAATTGGCCGAGGCGATGCAGGCGCGGGCCTTTGGCAGCGGCCCGCGTTCTTGTTACTGGCGTGAAGTCTTTCGGCCGCGGGACGTCCTGTGTCTGCTGGCGAGTATGCTGGCTCTTTTGACAGCCATTTATGGCCATATCAAGGGGAGCAGCACCTTTCAGTTCTATCCCCAACTGGATTATTTACTGAAAGATAGGCTGACCCTGCTGCTGTTAGGCATAATCATCGGGGCGTTATCCCTGCCGGTAATTTTAAGTTGGGGGTGGCGGCGTTGGCCTTATTTAAATGCCAGGATTTAACGTATTATTATCCGGACTGCCCGAAACCGGCTTTGGCCGGGATTAATCTGCAGATTGCCGAAGGGGAGTTTCTCCTCCTCATTGGCGGATCAGGTTCGGGCAAATCTTCCCTGGCCCGCTGCCTGGCCGGCTTGATCCCCAATTTTTATGGTGGCCGGTTCGGGGGCAGTGTGTATTACCGGGGTCAGCGGCTGGCAGAAATTGACCAACGTTGTCTGGCTCAGGAGGTGGGAATTGTCTTTCAGGACCCGGAAAAACAATTGGTCATGACCAGTGTAGAGGCAGAGGTGGCCTTTGGCCTGGAAAACCTGGGCCTGCCCCAGTCGGAAATGCGCCGTCGGGTCGCTGAGGTCATCAGTTTTTTGGACTTGA
This sequence comes from Syntrophomonadaceae bacterium, assembly GCA_012512295.1. Taxonomy (GTDB): domain Bacteria; phylum Bacillota; class Ch66; order Ch66; family Ch109; genus JAAZDI01. The sequence goes on along the minus strand of JAAZDI010000027.1, from coordinate 3,602 downwards.
CTGAAGTCCGGCATGAATTTACCGTTAATCTATCCGGCGGCCAGAAGCAGAAGCTGGCCCTGGCGGCGGTCCTGGCAATGCAGCCTCGGGTCCTGATTTTAGACGAGCCAACCTCCCAGTTAGATCCGGTAGCGGCGGAAGAACTGCTTAACCTGATCAAACGGTTAAATGAAGAATTGGGCCTGACCATTATTTTAATTGAACAACGCCTGGAACGCTGTTTGCATTTGGCGGACCGGGTCTTGCTGCTGGCTAACGGGCAAGTGGCCTATGATGGCCGGCCGGCGCAGTTCCCTCATTGGGCTAACTCAAGGGGGATTGCGCTGATCCCGCCGCTGAGCAGTTTCTTTGCGCGGGCCGGGCTGACCGCGGTCCCCTTAACGATTAAGGAAGGGCGGCAGCTCCTGCGGGCCAGACTGCAGCGAGAAGAATCGCTTTGGGGAACAAGTCAGCCTACCTTAATGAGCGATAAGGATAAAGCTAGCTGCGACTTGTCGCTGGTTGGCCGCTATTCCAATCGCAAAACAGCCGACCATCCTGTGGGTTCGCTGCAGGCCAAGGGTCCGGCGGAAATGAATCTAGCCTTAAAGGATGAGGTTGCGGTAAGCTTAAAAAAAGTATGGTTCACTTATCCCCGGGGCCAGGAAGCCTTGCAGGATATTAATCTCCAGATGGGGACCGGTGAATTTGTCGCGATCCTGGGGGCCAACGGTGCGGGTAAAACGACCTTGTTAAAGGTGGTGGCCGGATTGTTGTCGCCGGGGAGAGGTCAGGTTGAAGTGAGGGTAGGTGGAAAAGGGCGTGACTCCGGTAGGGCCGGCAACCGGGAAGCCAAAAGTCAACGGCAGCATCAGCGCCAGCCGAATAACGCCGCAGTGGCTTATTTGTCCCAGAATCCCAATGATTATCTGTTTCACGATACGGTTGAGCAGGAGTTGCGCTTCACCTTAAATAATTTTCGTCTGCCGGATGAAGGCCGAATCGACGAACTGCTCGCCACGTTGCACCTGGAGCACTGCCGTCTAAAAAACCCGCGCGATTTAAGCAGCGGCGAACGGCAACGGGTAGCCTTGGCCTCGGTTTTGGTTGCTCGACCGCGGCTGTTGCTGTTAGATGAACCGACCCGAGGAATGGATTACGAGCTAAAAAAAGAGTTAGGCCTGATCTTAACCAATTTGGTGGCTCAGGGGGTCAGTGTGTTGCTAGTTACCCATGATGTGGAATTTGCGGCGCTGTACGCTTCAAGAGTGATCATGATGTTTGCCGGCCAGATTATTTGTGACGGGCCGACTCAGCCATTGCTAGCGCGCTCGTTTTTCTATTCCACCCAGATCGGCAAAATGTGTCGGGGACTGGCTGACGGTATCTTGACCTTACCACAGGCCTTGGCGCGGTTTAATTTGTCCGAATAAGCATTAATTTGATCGGCCAGCGAGGGGAAGGTGAAGCCAGATAATTCCTGAAAGAATCGGCAACAGTAAGGTAATCAAGACGGTTAAGGAAGTTAAGGAAGTAAAGGCAGTTAAGGCATTTAAGGCATTGAGAGCCGCGGGGAAGAGAATCCTGCTTCCTCTGGGTTTATTGCTCACCCTGGGTTTACTATTAAGCAGCGGTCTAAGCAGTGAATCGCCAATTCAACTCGATTGGGGACTGCTGTCTTTAATGATCATCGCGGTTCTATTAGGTCTTCTTTATTGGGACTTTGAGCGGTCCGCTATCAGTTCGCGTGAGGTTGCCCTGATGGCCGTGCTAGCGGCCATTGCCGCCGTGGCTCGCGTTCCGTTCGCCCTATTGCCCAGTATTCAGCCAACCACCTTTATCGTTATTATTTCTGGATTTGTGCTGGGGCCAAGAGCCGGGTTTATGATAGGGGCCGCCGCTGCCTTAGCCTCCAACTTCTTTCTTGGACAGGGTCCCTGGACTCCCTGGCAAATGATGGGGTGGGGTTTGGCCGGCCTGCTGGCCGGTTGGGGAAAGTTATTCTTTCCTCGTGCCTTTCTCAAGGGACTCCCGATTTTTTGCTTTGGCTGGGGATATATTTTTGGCTGGTTGATGAATCTGTGGTCCTGGCTGGCTTTTATCTACCCCTTGAATTGGCAGTCGTTTCTGGTTGCCTGCGCAGCCAGTTTTTGGTTTGATACCCTGCACGCTCTGGGTAATGCCGCTTTTTATCTCTTATTTGGGCCAACTTTTATTAAAATACTGAACCGTTATGGTCGTCGGTTGAAAGTCGAGGAGATTGTTCCGGCAGCCGCCGGTGGTGCGGTGAATTGTTCATTCGAGGCAGGAAAAGGTCGGTCGATAAAGAAACAATAAAGGATAGTTTTTAGGTTGGCCAAAGGAGTGTTTTGCAGTTTTGGAGATTCACCAACGATTTAGGCAGTCAGAAGTTGATCCGACCTGGGCATTTGCCGAGTGCACTACCAAACAAACAACCGCCTATACCCATGGCTACCATAAGTACCCCGCCAAATTTATCCCTCCCCTGGCTGCCCGTCTGATTCAGGAGTATACGAAACCGGGGGATTTAGTGGGGGATCCTTTTATGGGTTCCGGGACGACTTTGGTGGAGGCGATCCTGCATGACCGACGAGCAGTCGGGACCGATATTAATCCCATCGCCTGGATAATTGCCAAGGCGAAGACCACCCCAATCGAGCCAAGCCGGCTAGCGGAGAAAACGGCCGCCCTTTTGGAGGCCCTGCCGGTAAATGAGCAAGGAGTACTGGTTAGTCCGCTGCTCAACCAGGTACCCCGGCTAGAGCACGAGCGAATAGATTATTGGTTTGCCGAACCGAATCGCCGGGAACTGGAAGTGGTCCTGTCTTTAATTAATCAGGAGCCAGATGAAGATATCCGGATCTTTTTTCTGTGCGGATTTTCTAATGTTTTAAAAAACTGCAGCCGGTGGCTGATGAAATCAAGTAAACCAACGGTCGATAAGCAGAAAAAGATTCCGCCGCTGGTGCCGACCTTCCGCAAACAGCTTAACTATATGCTCAAAAGAAATGCTCTATTTGTCGAAGCGCTGCGGGGAATCAGCCCTTCAGTTGTAATTAAGCATGGCGATGCCCGGAATCTCCCGGTTTTCCAGAATACGATTGATTTGATTGTCACTTCACCACCGTATGTTACTTCTTATGAGTACGCCGACTTACACCAATTAAGCAATCTGGTTCTGGGTTTAGCCACCGATTTGAAAGAACTGCGCAAAAGCTTTATTGGTTCAATTCAGAGTGTGGTTAATGATGAGCCATTATTAAGTCCCCTGGCCCTCGAAATAATTGACAATTTGAAAAAAGCCGATCGAAAAGAGGGAGAAGGGGCGCAGGCCTATTTCCTGGCAATGCAGCAGTGTCTGCGCGAAATGAAGGCTAAGTTGAAGCCGGGAGGCCGTACCTGTATTGTGATCGGGAATACCGCTTTGCGCAAGGTGCCGATTCTAAATGCGGAAATTTTTGCGGAAATGGGCGTCAAGCTGGGTTTCAAGTTCGACCGCTTAATCAAAAGGAAAATACCTTCGAAAATCCTCCCGCAAACGCGGGACCCCAAAACCGGCAAGTTTACCTCCGCCGATAAAGCCGAAGCCCTGGCTTATCCCG
>JAAZDI010000329.1 GCA_012512295.1 Syntrophomonadaceae bacterium | reverse complement strand
CCGGCGTCATCAAAGAAACCCGATCCTGCCGGTTCAAGTAATCGGCGACCGGTTTGCGTTTGCTTGGCTTGAAGGTTACGCGATAATCTCCCTGCTGATACTCGGCTAATACCCATAACCCGGTTTGGACCGCTAACCGGCCTATTTCGATGGTATCTTCCGAATTATATCCCCAGCCAACCGGGCAGGGAGATAAAACCTGGAGATAAGCCGGGCCAGGTGCCTCCCTCGCCTTGGCAACCTTCTCCATTAAATCTTTCGGGTAGGAGACACAGGCAGAAGCGACGTAAGGAATATTATGGGCATCAGCAATCCGCAGCATATCTTTCTTGTTTCCCTCTTTGCCGCGCGGGGTAGTTGAAGAAAAAGCACCAAATGGGGTGGCCCCGCTGCGCTGGTTGCCGGTATTCATGTAGGCCTCATTGTCATAGCACAAAAAGATAAACTTTTCGCCTCTCTCCATTGCCCCGGACAGAGCCTGCAGACCAATATCAAAGGTACCACCATCTCCGGCTAGCCCTAACACGGTCGCCTTCTCTTTCCCTTTTCGTCTTAACCCGGCAACTAAGCCAGAAACCATGGCCCCGGTTCCCGGCATAACTGAATTGACAACTGGGACATCAAAAGCCATTTGCGGATAAAAAGTGGTTACCCCCATCAAACAACACGGCGGTGTTACAATTACGGTTTCTTTGCCCAGGACTTTTAAAGCCAGGCGCACGGCTAAAGTACCCCCGCAGCCGGCACAGGTAAAACTGCCATACAACAATTCTTCGGTCGGCAGATCTTTAAAACTAACCATCACTTCACCTCAATCCTATAAAGTTAACTGCTTTGACAGTACCCGGCTCCCCTGCCGCCTGTTCAAGTTTGGTGAACATCGCCTCAAACTCGTCCAATCGGATATCTCGCCCACCTAGTCCTCCAATGAAATTAAGGCCAGGTGGTCGGACCGCACAGTCATAAAGAGAGGCTTTAATCTCGGTAAACAAGGCCCCCTCGTTACCGTAGGAATAGTTGCGGTCTAACACGCCAAAGGCTTTGGTGTTAGCCAGAACCCTAGCCACTTCGTGCGCCGGAAATGGCCGGAAAGAACGAACCTTAAGGACACCGACCTTCTTTCCCATCGCCCGTAGCTTTTGGGCGGCCGTGCGGGCAGTGCCAGTAAAAGACCCCAGCGTTACCAGGATATAATCCGCATCTTCACAGGAGTATTCTTTAATTAAACCGCCGTGGTTGCGGCCAAATAGTTGCTCAAACTCAACCGCCAGATCTGTGATCTTTTGCCGTGCAGCCTCCATCGCTGCCTGTTGGTGATACTTATACTCAGCAAAAACTTCAGGGGTAGCCCCAAAGCAAAAAGTAGTTGGGTTGGTAAAATCCACCGCATACTTGGCCTGGTAAGGTGGTAAAAACGCTTGAACCTCTTCCGGAGCCGGCAGATCAACCAATTCTTCCGTATGAGAAAGAACAAAGCCATCCAGGTTGACCATCACCGGGGTAAGCACAGCCGGGTCCTCGGCCAAGCGGTAAGCCTGCAGACAGGTATCAAAGGCCTCCTGGGCATTTTCCACAAAAAGTTGGATCCAGCCAGTATCGCGTTGGGAAATCGCATCCTGCTGGTCACCCCAAATAGTCCAGGGGGCCGCCATGCTGCGGTTGACCACTGGCATGACCATCGGAAATCGACTGCCGCTGACATAAGGGAGCATTTCGGCCATATACGCCAACCCCTGCGAGGAAGTAGCCGTGAAAACCCGGCACCCGGCGCAAGCCGCTCCATAACAGGCGGATAAGGCCGCGTGTTCCGATTCGACCCGAATGAAATCCGCATCTACTTCCCGATTGGCCACAAATTGAGAAATCTTTTCCACTATTGAGGATTGAGGAGTAATGGGGTAGGCGGCTATAACTTCCGGTTGAATATACTTGACAGCGTAAGCCACAGCGTGGTTACCACTTAAAAACTTGCGTTCGCGCAATTTCACCCCTCCTCTACCATATCAATCGCATCTTTATGACACTCCTTGGCACAAATCCCGCACCCCTTGCAAAACTCCAAATCAACCATGACTGCCTCTTCGCTTCTTTTCATCGCCCCATCGGCACAATACACCCAACAAAGCAGGCAAAGATTGCACTTTTCATGGTCGAGGACTGGTCGGAAAGTTCTCCAGGAGCCGGTGGTTATCGGCCGATTGGGATTGGGCAGATGGGGAGCGGATGGTAAGGCTACAGTCAATGAAGATCCCCTCCTTGACGATAAATCTGGGCTTCCTCATAGGCCCGCCGAGCGGTAAGTTGGTTTATCTCTTCCTGGCTGCCAGGGAATAGCTCAGTAATTGCTTTGGCCAGGGATTCGAGGGTGACTAAGCCCGAAGCCCGACAAGCCGCCCCGACCATGGCTGTGTTGACAATAGGTTTGTGCAGGATTTCCAAAGCAATTCGGGTTGCATTGACCAGAATTAATTCGAAGTTGTCCGTAATCGCCTTGGTTTTAAATTCGGCCGGCATTTCACTGGCGTTAACCACAATCTTGCCACCTGGTTTTAACCCTTCAGTCACATTAGTCAACTTGATCAAGCTTTTATCCAGGATGACGACCATATTGGGTTCATAAATCTGCCTCCGGTCCAGAATTGGGACCGAATCGACCTTGGTAAAGGATAATACGGGTGCTCCCCGGCGTTCCGCCCCGAAAGATGGAAATGACTGGGCAAAACTGTCTCCGTATACGGAAGCAGCCAAACCAAAAATTCTGGCCGCTGTCACCGCACCCTGACCACCTCGACCATGCCATCTGATCTGATACAAGTTGCCTCACCCCCTTTATCTTGTTGGTGCCAGTTTAACGAAACGGGAACGGGGACAGGTTAACTGTCCCGGTTAACCAAAAAAATTAAAAACCCAGGTCCTCATTGACGACCAAGACTCGGAAATCGCTGAGCCGGGGCTTGCGTTCCAGGATTACCGTGATGGCACAAATTCGGTCTGGAGTTTTGCAGTCAATGCAAAAGCCGGTTTTCGCACAGGGTGTATCAATATTAAGTCTCTTGGCGGCTAGTGGAGCGGCTAAAGCCTTAATTCTTTTTAGCCCTTCATCAACGTCGCCGACCAACTTATTCCGACCGACTACCAGAATTACCTTTTTGGGACCAAAAATCATCGAGGCAACCCGATTACCGTTACCATCAATACTGATGATGTTGCCGGTTAAGGTTACCGCGTTGGCACTGGCCAAAAATAAATCGGAGGTGAGCTGCCGCCGCATGACCGCCATTTTTTCTTCCGGGTTTAAGCCTGGCTGATTATGATCAAGCAATTCCTTGCCCATTGCGGCTAACTGCTCGTGAATTCCCAGGTCAACGACGGTTCGCGAACCACCAAAACCGATAGTGGTGGCTTCAGCCGCCTCTTGAACAATGTAACTAACTGCTGCTTCTTTATTGGGACAATAGACACTGGTAAATCTGTTTTTCTCCAGTGCTTTTACCGCCGCCTGGCATCTTTGTTCCTGACCCCAATTGCGTAATTCTTCAGTAAAACCCAACTGTATTCCCTCCTATGTCTAGGGTATATTTAAAATAATATCATAAAATTCCAAAAACAAACTCGATTATTGTCGACTATGTTGCAAATTATCCAAACGTTTTAAAAACTACTTAATTTTTTAAGCTATATCCATGGACGAGACTGTTGGTTAGACTGAAAAACTGGTACAATATGGACAGAAAAACAAGGTAATCCCCACTTATAGAAGTGGAAGTCTTCAGAATAAACCCGACTTGAGTTAGTGAACCTCCCCTCCCTACGCTAACGCGTTGAGGAAGGGGACTTCTCGCCGAAATTGTTAAAAATCGTGAGCTTAAAAAATATAAAAATCAGGAGGGAAACTCGTTTGTTTATTACAGAAAAGTATCAACAACTAGCGGATCGTCTACTAACAGCGGAGCGGACACGCGAAGGGATAACTCCGATAACCGAAGAAATTAAGGGTTTTAACGCGGAAGATGCCTACCGAGTTCAATTTCACCTGATTAATAACAAGTTGGCAAGCGGCAACCGAATTACTGGAAAAAAGATCGGGCTGACCAGCCTTGCCGCGCAGAACCAATTCGGGGTGTATGAACCGATTTATGGCAGCCTGCTTAGTAATATGGAGGTAGTTGATGGCGTGATCATCCGGCTGGAGGATCTGCTGTTGCCCAAGGTAGAACCGGAAATCGGCTTTATTCTGGGTAAAGACTTAACAGGTCCGGGTGTATCTGTGTGCGATGTGCTGCGGGCTACAGAGGCAGTGGTCCCGGCTCTGGAAATTGCGGACAGCCGTATCAAAGATTGGCGGATCAAGGTGCCAGACGCAATAGCCGATAACTCCTCCAGTGCCCGGTTTATCTTGGGCGGGAAACTTACTCCGGCAGCGGATCTTGATCTGAGGCTGACCGGTCTGGTCTTTAAGAAGAACGGTGAAATACTGGGGACCGCAGCCGGGGCTGCGGTGTTGGGTCATCCGGCTGCCGCTGTGGCTTGGTTGGCAAATAAAATGGCTGAATTTGAGTTCAGCCTGAAAGCAGGGGAAGTAGTCTTAGCCGGTGCCTTGACCGCCTCAGTAGCACCTCAAGCGGGAGATTACTTTGAGGCCTGTTTTGACCGATTAGGTTCCGTCAGTGTCCGATTTGCTTAGGGGCAGGACAGGTTAACTGTCCCCCAACTTTAAGACGACAGCGGCTTTCCGATGTGAGCCACGCCTTTAATAAACTCTCATGCTAATTGCCTCCCGGTCAGCCGCGGTTCGTTAGCTCATTCTTACGCTTGATGAGTTCCCGGTATTCCTGGTCGAGAGCTTGATAATCGGGCGCATCCGGTTTAATAAGACTTAATTCACTTAGCACCCGAGAAATCCTGG
>JAAZDI010000328.1 GCA_012512295.1 Syntrophomonadaceae bacterium | reverse complement strand
AAGAGACAGGGTCTACACCCACCTATGGGATATTAATTCTATTCCCGCCTATGGGATTGACTATTATGTGCCGGTTGATGCCTACCTGCGCGGTTGTGCGGTTGATCTCGGTGAATTGCTGGAACTGCTCCGTTGTGCTCTGCTGGGAGTCAGTCCCCGCTATATAACCCATGCCGTTTGCGGCGAGTGTAAGTTAAAAGAAAACGGTTGTCTATTGTTGGGCAAAGGTCAGCCTTGTATGGGTTCAGTCACTGCCGGTGGCTGCGGGGCCCTGTGTCCCAGTCTCAATCGGGCCTGCGAGGGCTGTCGCGGTCCATCAGACGACTGCAATGCGGCCTCATTGGCCCGGGTTTTCCACGAACAACTGGGTCTGACCAAGGATGACGTGGTCCGGAAGTTCCGCAAGTATGCCGGCAATACACCAGAGTTTAGGAAGGGGGCGGAAGCACTGTGAGCGATCGCAAGATTTTTGTTGGCTATGTCGCTCGGGAAGAAGGCGATGGTGCCCTGGACCTGGTTATCTCTGCTGAAGGCAAGGTTAAGGAAGCCCGGTATAAGATCTGGGAAGCACCCCGATTTTTTGAGTCTTTTCTGGTTGGCCGCAAATACGATGAGGTGCCGGAGTTGGTGCAGCGGATCTGTGGCATCTGCCCGCATCCGCACAATCTGGCCGCGGTCCAGGCAGTCGAGCGGGCCATGGGGATTGAGGTCAGCGAGCAGACCCGGCTGCTGCGCCGGCTGCTGTTAGTCGGGGACTGGATTTCGAGCCATGCCTTGCATGTTTTCTTCCTGGCCGCCCCGGACTATCTGGGTTATGAAAGTGTCATCAGCATGGCCGGGAATCCAGAACTGCTACCGGTGGTCCAAAAAGCCCTGCAGTTCAAGCGGTTGGGGAATGATATGAGTGTCGTCTTAACCGGGCACGAGATTCAGAACCGCACCTCCGTGGTCGGTGGGTTCACGGCGGTCCCGGATGCCGCGGATTTAAAGAAAATTCGGGAACGGCTGCTGGGAATTAAGGAATTTGCCCTGGAAGCGACGCAACTGACCAAGGATCTGTTCTCAGCCGCCCCTTATCCGGAGCTAGTGCGGAAGTGCGAGCACGTGGCTCTTCATTCGCCTAAAGAATACGCAGTCGAGGCGGGACGGCTGGTCTCGACCGAGGGATTGGATATCCCAGATTGGGAATATCCGGAGTGGCTGATCGAACGCCATGTTCCTGGTTCCAATGCCAAACACGCCATCATTCGGGGGCGGGATTCTTTCTTGGTTGGCCCGTTGGCTCGGGTAAACCTTAATTTTGATCAGTTGTCCGCTGATGCTCGGGCAGTAGCGGCTCAGGTCGGGTTTGTGGCCCCAAGCTTTAATCCGTACATGAGTATTGTGGCCCGGTGTATTGAACTGGTGCACGCGATTGATGAGGCGGTCCAGATCATTGATCAGTTGGGTAATCCCAAGTATGAAGAACCGAAATACACCATCCGGGCTGGGGAGGGGTATGCGGTAACCGAGGCTCCGCGCGGCATTTGCTGCCATGGTGGTCGGATTGATAAGGACGGGGTGGTTCAGCAGTGGGATATCGTGGCCCCCACCGCGCGTAACGTCTACAACATTGAAAAAGACCTGAATGAGTTTGTCCCCAAGCTGCTGGATTTGTCAGATGAGGAACTAGCCTTGAAGTGCGAGATGCTGATCCGCAGCTATGACCCTTGTCTGTCCTGCTCAGTGCATTCGATCAAGGTCCGGGTGCATCGAGAGCAGTAAGAAGTGGTAAATGCCTGCTCACTCTACGAACCGGTCGTCCGGGACGGGTGCAGCGGGAGCAGTAAGAAGGTTCGCTAATCGCTAATCTAGGTTATAACACAGCACCATCATCGTGTTTATCTGCTGATGGTGCTGTGCTGTTTAGCGTCATGGGGGTTTGGTTTAGGAAATAATTAAGTATACTGCCATGCCAATCGCTGACCTGCGTTAAAACACTGGGCGATCATAATATTTTGGGCTGGTCGGACGTTATGAGGGTCGACTCTTAGTTAATTAACGCCCAGTGTTAATCAAAGCACTCGGTAGATTGAGGGGACAGTGGAGCTGTCCCCCCTTGTCCCGGAAAGGGGAGGAAGGACGATGCGCTGTCTGGTATTGGGCTGCGGCAACCTATTAGCCGCTGATGATGCAATCGGACTGTGGGTGGTTCGTTACCTGAAAGAATTGGCTACGAAAAAAGAGCCGGCGGACCAAGAAGCGTCGATCAATGAGTTTGACGGTCAAAAACCAAGTGGTCAAGCTCCAGCCAGCGGCGAAGATCCAGACAAACTTGGCGAAGTTGGAAGCGATTCTGGTCAGGCCTTAACAGCCAGCCGGGAAAAGAAGATCAAGCTGCCGCCGGGAACGGTGGTGCTGGAGGTCGGTACACCTGGTCTGAACCTGCTCAACTACTGGGCCCCGGAGGACCGGGTTATCCTGGTCGACGCGATCAGAAGCGGCCGGCCACCGGGAACAATCCAACGGTTGACGTTAACTGAACTGCTGTCAATAGAAAGAGGTAATAACTTGACCGTGCACGGCTTGGGAATCATCGAGGCCTTAGAACTGGCGCGGCTGACCGACAACCTCCCGGCTGAATTGGTGCTGATTGGTATTGAGATTGCCAACGAAGAACCTTTCCAGATCGGCTTAAGCCCAGCGGTAGAACGGGCGATTGTGCCGGCGGCAGAAATGGTTCAAGCGGAGCTTAGCCGTTTTTATCTATCCTAATTTCCTCGGTGAGTGGAATTCGGCCCCAAATACCTACCTTATGGTCAGGTACTTAGTAATGTAAAATAGGCCAAAGCGTCTTGCTTCGGACATGTCCAGATAAGAAATCGGTCATGTCCGAAGCATTTTTTAACCTAACATAACAACTGCCCCTAAAAAGGGTCTGTCCTTGGGATTAGCGAATATATCTATAAATGGAAGGAGGTGAAATAAATGAGCAGAATATCAATCAATAACATTATTGGTAATCTTTATAATATAGCTGAAAGTATGGAATTAGGTGTTTTAATCATTAATAACCTAGGGACTATTATTAAATGCAGCAAAAATATAGAAACAGTATTACAAATGAATGAGCTTGTGGGGAAAAATTGGGATACTATTAAATCCAAAGGAAGAGTCTGCGCTAATTACCAAAAAGATGGGATTCGGTTTTATCGCATAAGATTTAACAATGAAACTGTTTTGATAAAGGAGCTTAATGTAGGCACTGCAGAATGCGCTAGAATTCAATTCTGGCTAAATAATGAAAAGCCATCGCGGATGATGAATGAATTACAAAATCTTACTGAAGAAAACAAAATGTTAAAAGCCATGATGGAATTTCAAGGGATCATTGTTTGTGATTTACAAGGGAGAATTATCTACATCAACGAAGAAGCGGCCAAAAGAGTGGGCGTTAACGCTAAGTCGGTAATGCTGCAAAAAGTCCAAGACCTTAATCCAGAATGCCAAATGGAGTCGGTCGCGCAGACTGGTGTACCGAAACTTGGCAAGATAATGTATTTAAATGGAAGCTATGTCCCGGTAATGTTATTTCCGTTATTTATAGATGGTAAGATTGAAGGTACTGTAGCCAGAAGTGTTTTTACCGATATTAATGAAGCTAAAAATTATATAAAAATAATTAGGGATGCTTTGAAAGCGCATACTGATATTGATTTTAATAAAAATCAAAGCAACGATGCAAAGTACAATTTTGATAATATTATCGGCGTAAGCAAGGAAATATGTTTTGCTAAGGAATTGGCTTTACAGGCAGCTCAGTCAGATGCTTCAGTCTTATTACTTGGAGAAACTGGGACCGGCAAAGAGCTATTTGCCCACGCTATTCATTCCGCCAGTCTGAGATCAAATATGCCATTTGTCCGAGTGAACTGTGCTAGTATTCCAGAAACACTATTGGAATCAGAGTTATTTGGCTATGAAACCGGGTCATTTACCGGTGCGAAAAAGGGTGGAAAGCCAGGTAAATTTGAAATAGCAGATAAAGGAACGTTATTTTTGGATGAAATAGGCGACATGAACTTAAACATGCAATCAAAACTATTAAGAGTTCTTCAAGAGGGGGAAATTGAAAAAATCGGAAAGTCAGAGAGCGTCAAAGTAGATGTCCGGATAATTGCGGCCACTAACCGTAATCTTGCAGAAATGGTGCGTAACGGATTATTCAGAGAAGACCTGTATTACCGATTAGATGTCATACGAATTGATATTCCGCCTCTTCGTCACCGCAAGGCAGATATAGAACCGATCACTAAACATTTGAATACCAAAATATCTGCTAAATACGGAAAAAATATTATAAAGATTAGTCAAGATGTTTTAGATCTATTTAATAAATACTTTTGGCCGGGCAATGTACGTGAATTAGCTAATGTGATCGAGGGGACTGTGTGTTTATTACAGGGAAATATTATCGATATAGAATCCCTTCCCTCCAACTTTCTAAAACGATATTTCGATACACGACCACCTATTTGTAATATGACACAATATAATTCAGGTGTTGGTCAGAGACGAGTCATTTTGGATGATGAATTAGAGGAAGAGAGAATTAAAAAGGCCCTTGAAATAACTTCCGGTAATAAACGCCAAGCAGCAATAGTCTTAGGCGTGGCTCGGTCTACTTTTTACGAGAAACTTAAAAAGTATGGCATTAAATATGGTTGATTTTTTATAAATGTCCCAACTGACAAAAAATTCTAGAGATTTTAATTGATTTATTTTTTATGTCCGAACCCGGACATGTCCCAAACAACATTGGACATGTCCGGGTTTTTATCATGTTGACCAAAAGTGCATGGAGAACGCGAGCTTCTCAGTTTCTCAAAGATATACACTTTATGGCACAGGAATTGCGTTAAAGAGGAGATCAGATGATAGGTCATTGATCATGTCAACATGCGACCAGGTGATCTATCAGTTAGCTCTTAATTTCATTACTGGAGGGGAGGAGGTAGAGTATATGAATACTCCAAAACTGTTAATTGTTGGTTCAGGAACAATGGGAAGTGGTATCGCTCAGGTTGCGGCGGAAAGGGGTCTGGAAGTTGTTCTCTATGACATGAAAAGAGAACAAATAGACAAAGCCTTGACCACAATCAACGGCCTTCTTCAGAAAAAAGTGGATAAGGGGAAGCTTGCTCAAGACGAAAAAGATTCAATTTTGGCGCGGATTCAGGCGGTAGACAGTCTGGGGGAAAAAGCGGCTGCTTGTGATTTTGTCATTGAGGCAATCTTTGAAAACTTTGCGGCTAAAGTTCAGCTTTTTCAGGAATTAGATAAGGTTTGTAAGCCCGAAGCAATAATTATTTCAAATACTTCTACTTTAAGTATCAGTAAAATGGCGGAGGCTTTCCGTGATCCAACCCGGTTTATGGGGATGCACTTTTTTAGCCCGGTGCCAGTCATGCGGTTGGTTGAGGTTGTTCGAGGGGAAAAGACCTCTGACGCCACATTAGCCAAAGGAATGGAATTAGTTGCGGCCTTAGGCAAAACTGGGGTCATCGTCAAGGATATCCCGGGCTTCCTGGTCAACCGAATTAACTGCCTGATGTATAACGAAGCTGCCCGTCTAGTCGAAGCTGGGGTAACAACGGCCGCTGACGTTGATTTGGCCATGAAGCTAGGAATGAACCATCCCATGGGTCCCCTGGAAATGATCGATATGGCGGGGATTGATGTCGCGACCTCAGCTTTGGAAGCTTTATATGAAATGACTGGTAACGAGGCTTATAAACCGGCGGGAATTCTGCAGCAAATGGTTAAGGAAGGGCGTTGCGGACGGAAAACTGGCAAAGGGTTCTACGACTATAACTGATAGTTTGGTAAGGGGGAGATCGGTTTGGTTTTTGAAAAAGTCCGCTACGAGCTTATTGATTCCGTAGCGGTGGTTACCTTAAATGACCCCAAAGCCAACAATGCTTTTTCTTTTCAGCTAGTCTCGGAACTTAGCCAGGCGATTGATGAAGCAGCGAACAATGAAGCCGTAAGAGTTGTAATGATCACCGGGGGAGAAAAGGTTTTTGCGGCTGGGGGAGACATTGAAGGAATGCTTAAAATGAGCGTTCAAGAAGCCAGCCATTATTCAGAAACAGTGCAAAAGGTCTTTCTCAAGATAGAATCTCTAGGTAAGCCGGTCATCGCGGTCGTAGGTGGGCCAGCAATCGGAGGCGGCTGTGAACTGACCCTGATCTGTGACCTCAGGATAGCCTCAACCAGAGCCAAATTTGGCCAGCCCGAGGTAGATCTGGGAGTGATGCCGGGGGCCGGAGCGACGAAAAGGCTAACCCGGTTGGTTGGCCCAGCTTTAGCTAAAGAAATGATTTTTACCGGCAAGCTGATCGACGCCGCCACCGCCAAAGAGATCGGTTTGGTTAACCAGGTCGTCGAACCAGCAGATTTAATGAATGAAGCCATGAAACTGGCCAGAAAAATAGCCACTAAGGCACCACTCGCCATTCGGTTAGCCAAAGAGACGATCAATCGGGGCATGGACACAGACATAGTTTCCGCCACGGAATATGAAACGAGGGGATTTGCTCTGCTATTCTCCACTGCCGATCGGCAAGAAGGAATGAGGGCCTTTCTTGAAAAGCGACGCCCGGATTTTCAGGGTAAATAAGCAATCACCAGGAAAGAACGGAAAGGGGTGGATGATTTGATGCTCAGGGAAGTGGTAGTCGCTAGTGCCGCTAGAACACCGATTGGGACCTTTCTAGGTTCCTTGAAGGATGTAACTCCGATGCACCTGATGTATACAGCCGCTAAAAAGGCCATGCAGAATATTGAGTTAAAACCGGAGTTGGTTGATCAGGTAATAGCCGGGATGTGTTACAACGAGGGTCAAGGGGGAAACCCAGCCCGTCAGGTCCAGGGCATGCTGGGAATCCCATGGCAGCCAGCTTATGCCATGACTTTGAATCAAGCCTGTGGCTCATCCCAGCGGGCTTTTGATATCGCCTATCAGGATATTATGCTCGGCCGGTGTGATGTGGTGATTGCCGGAGGCATGGAAAGTATGAGCCAGGTTCCCTATGGCTTAACCCGGGGGAGAGAAGGTTACCGGCTGGGAGTACCAGATGCCGGAATCTACGATATTTTGTTCAAGGATGGTTTTATTTGTGCGATTGAGAAAGATCACATGGGCGGGACTGCGGAAAACTTGGCCGAGGAATATAAGATCAGCCGAGAAGAGCAAGATGAACTGGCTGCCCTGAGCCATCAGCGGGCAGTAGCGGCAATCAAAGCGGGCCGGTTTATTGACGAAATTGCCCCAGTTGAAATCTCTAGCAAAAAAGGCACCAAAATTGTGGCGGTCGATGAAAACCCCAGAGAAAACGTAGATATGGCAGCCATGAGTAGGCTGCCGCCGGCCTTCCGAAAAGGCGGGACCGTGACTGCCGGCAATTCCTCCTCAATCAATGATGGTGGATCAGCAGTCGTCTTAATGGCCGCGGATAAAGCTAAAGAATTGGGCATTAAGCCGCTGGCTCGAGTGCTGGCCACCTGTTCGTACGGAGTTCCTCCCCGAATAATGGGCATCGGCCCGGTCTACGCCATTCCCAAGGTCTTAAGGTTTGCTGGCCTAACCCAGGATCAGATTGATTTATGGGAAATAAATGAAGCATTCGCGGCTCAGTTCATCGCTTGTAATCGGGAATTAAAAATCCCGATGGATCGTTGCAATGTAAATGGCTCAGGGATTGGTCTGGGTCATCCAGTGGGCGCGACCGGGGTACGGCTGGTTGTAAGTCTGATTTATGAAATGCAAAAACGAGGTTCCCGATATGGCGTTGCCTCTCTCTGCGGCGGGGGCGGGGTAGCTACCGCAATCTGTATAGAACTGATTAAATAGGGTTAGACAATTCCGATATAATATGTAAATGTTTGGTATATTAATTAATTAGGTACTTACCTATGATTAGGCATTCCAAACATTAGGTATCCCTACAACGATTAGGTCAGGATAAAGATTAATCAAACTTAACAACGTGGCTTAATTCACTAGCACTACAGCCAAATAATGCAGATAACCCAGGTAATGCTGTCATATGAACATGGTTTAATTTAGTAACGTCGCAACCCGAAAGGGGGGGTAAATATGGATTTCCGATTTAGTGAGGAACAGGAAATGATGCGTCGAATGGCCCGGGATTTCGCGGAAAACGAGATAATTCCCTATGCTCAGGAATGGGATAAAAACAATGAGTTTCCCGAGGCAACCATTAAAAAAATGTTTGATGTTGGTTTAATGACCATCGGAATACCGGCCGAATACGGCGGGGCGGGGCTGGACTACGTCGCGCAAAACCTGGTGGTTGAGGAAATAGCCAGGGGAGATGCAGGTCTCTGTGTCACCATGGCCGCGAATACCCTGCTAGGGCCGGACCCGGTCCTAATTGCGGGGACGCATGAACAGAAGCAGTGGTGGTATGGCTTACAAAATGAAGGGGTGCTGTCTGCTTTTTGCCTCACTGAACCCGGAGCTGGGTCGGACGCGGCTGGGATCTCGGCCAAGTGTGTTAAAGACGGTAATGATTATATTTTAAACGGAACCAAACAATTCATCAGTAACGGCGGGGTAGCTGGTTTATACACCGTCTTTGCCACGCTGGATAAGAAATTAGGCTCGAAAGGGATCTGCTGTTTTATGGTTGATCGCCATACCCCGGGGATTTCGATTGGGCCAAAGGAAGATAAACTGGGGATTCGCAGCTCGAACACGACTTCTGTCATTTTTGAAGATGTCCGGGTGCCCTCCAAGAACTTGCTGGGGGGCGAGGGTGAGGGCTTTAAAATCTGCATGAAGACTCTGGATATCTCACGGGCGATGGTTGGGGCCATGGCTACCGGGGTCGCCCAGGCAGCTTTCGAGGCGTCCGTCAAATACGCTAAAGAAAGGGTGCAATTCGGTAAACCGATTGCCAGTTTCCAGGCCATTCAGTTTATCCTGGCGGATATGGCCCAGTACATCCAGGCCAGCCGTTTGTTATATCTGGAGGCTTCCAGCAAGCAGGACATGGGCTTGCCCTATACCGCGGCCGCTTCCTTAGCCAAGTGTTTTGCCGGGGATACGGCTATGAAGGTGGCTTGCGATGCGGTTCAGGTCTATGGAGGTTATGGGTACACCAAAGAGTACCCGGTCGAGAAGTACTTTCGGGATGCCAAGATCATGCAGATATTTGAAGGGACCGCTCAGGTTCAGCGAATTGTTATCGCTGGCGACGTACTTAGGTCAATGTAATCTAAGATTAATGCGATTAAAGTGCTATTGCCTTAACTGGACGGGAAACCAGAGAGGAGGGAGAAGATGACCCCGGAAAAAATAAGTAAGCCACCGGTGAAAAAGGTAATGACCCTCAAGGAAGCTGTCGCCACATTTGTTTCGGATGGGTCCTATGTGAGTTTTGGCGGAATTGGGGATCGCACGCCTTCTGCCGCGGTGCATGAGGTGGCCCGCCAAAGAAAAAAGAACCTGCGGCTGGTAAGTGATACGGCGGTAACCTTTGCCCACGATTCGATCTTAATTGGGCTGGGATTGGTCGATAAGTTTGAGATAGCCTATATGTGGGGAGGAATCTGGGGGCCAGATCCGCTTTACCGTCGGGCGGTCGAGAAGGGAATTCCAAAGCCAATTGAGCTGGAAGAATACTCAAACTTCACGGCTGGGATGCGTTTTATGGCGGCTTCGATGGGTCTGCCTTTCATGCCAACCAAGTCTTTGTTGGGCTCAGATATCCCGGTGCACAATCCAAATATTAAAATTATTGACGATCCCTATACGGGAGAGCCGGTCGCCCTGGTGCCAGCCTCTCATCCGGACGTCGCTTTTATCCATGTTCAACGTTGTGATCCTATTGGTAATGCTCAGATTCTAGGACATGTGGGTAATGACGATTGTTTAGCCCGGGCTGCCCGACGGGTCGTCATCACCACCGAGGAAATAGTCCCGACTGAGGAAATCCAAAGGACTGCCAATCTTACTTACATCCCCTACTATTGTGTTGATGCCGTCGTTAAGGTACCCTTTGGGTCACATGGCCGGGGTTGTGCTTATTGTTATCCGATGGATGTTCCCTACGGTCTCCAACTGCAGAAGGTTTGGTCAACCGCTGAGGGATTTGAAAAATGGGCTGAAGAGTGGATATACGGTGTGGATGACTGGGAAGGTTACTGTCGAAAATTGGGCTGGGAACGTTTAAGCCGTTTAGCAATGGCGGAACGGCGTTATCAGCAGTACGGGGAGGTGAGGTAGTCATGACGGCTCAAGCAACCTATGCTGAAAAATATACCTTATTAGAATTAATGGCTGCCACAATTGCTCGGGAATTCCGGGATGGAGAAACAGCTTTTGTCGGTGTTGGCCCCCCATTGATTGCCGCAATGGTGGCCAAACTAACCCATGCTCCAAAACTAACCATTGCTGTGGAAGGGGGCTCTATTGGTTCGTCACCGCGTCGGTTGCTGACCTGTATCGCTGATGCTACCATCTCTGAGCGGGCCTATAGTAATGGTCCAATGTGGCGGGCTTTTGGCGATCAGCAGCGGGGTTTCTT
>JAAZDI010000327.1 GCA_012512295.1 Syntrophomonadaceae bacterium | reverse complement strand
TCGGTTTGGTATTTGTTAGCACTTATATTCTAACCGAGGTATGAGCTTTGG
Source organism: Syntrophomonadaceae bacterium (assembly GCA_012512295.1). GTDB lineage: Bacteria > Bacillota > Ch66 > Ch66 > Ch109 > JAAZDI01. The sequence continues at coordinate 7,716 of JAAZDI010000327.1, read as the reverse complement.
CTCAACTTCTTTTTACACCATTAAATAGACTTAATCCCGGCCTGGCTGAGACCGGTCAACGGTAAACTAGGATGCCAATTATTGACTAAAATTATAATTAAACAAAATATAAACCATAAATAGCATTTCCCAATCATGTTTAAGGGCCGGGTCAATTGTTAATTCATAAACGGCCCCTTCTGCTCTTTCACCTGTAGCAATAACGTAATTATCATAGTAAATTTCTGTTTTTGATCGTAAACTATACGACCTAAAATGATATGTATTATTGCCATATTGAAGATGAAGACTTTCAAGAAATTTTATTGCATTTTTTACGGAATAATCGGTACTAATTGTTCCTACCTTTTTATCATTCTTATAAATAACCCATGCAATATTCCCGATAATTTTATTATCATTTTCGCCTTTAAAAACAACCCGATCACCGTTGTGCAATGTAAATATTAGATTAAGATACCAGCGGCCCGGATCATCAAATATATCCGCAACGATCCGCTGCCACCATTTATTGTAAAATCGATGATAAGATCCAATATGGACCTTATCTCGGTACATTTGTTTAGTCGTTGTCGAAACCCTATCGCCTAAGCGAGTAACCATTTTGTTTTTACTTTGGTTGGGTTGAAAATCACGATCTTTGTAATACTGCCATTTCATAATAAAAAATACCAACATAGAACCAGCAGGAAATAAAAGCAACGATAGTAGTTGATCGATTTCAAATTCTCCTAAAATTATGTAACGAAGCGATAGTCCAATAAAACCAGCAATAAATAGGACAATTAATTTACCCAAACGCTATACTCCCCTTGTTCTGATAACCCCTTTTTGTAAAAAAAATTGTTCTCAAAACTAGATCCCCGGCTTCCTCTATGAAACAGACTTATATTTGAGCAGAAAGGAACGAACTTTTTGGTTTTGCTTGACACTTCTCAAGGCTGAAGTCGGGCACTTTATAGCCTATTTTACTATAAACAACCAACCTTGTCCGAGTTCTGTACCGCAGTAACTTGGCAGTGAAAAAAGGAAATCGAGTAGATGTTGATGAAAGCCGTCCCCCTGGCTGGTCCTACTAATCTTTTTCCAGGTGTTAGTTGAGCAAAGATTTCATATACTTGTTGTAGGTAATAGTCCTGAAGCAATGGGATTAAAATGCAGCGAGACGGGTTTGGGGCCGGTTGTTAGATTAAGGGGGTAATGAAATGAGATTTGGTCGGATTAAAAATGTCTACCTCGGGGGTAATACGGTCCGGGGCTTTTTCTCCCTTTATGACTCAGCCTTGCAAAATTTGCAGCGGCTTTATATCCTCAAAGGCGGGCCGGGTACCGGTAAATCGACCTTGATCCGTCAGGTGGGGCTAGCCATGGTTGACCGCGGCTATGATATTGAATTTCTCCATTGTTCTTCAGATAATCGTTCTTTGGATGGGGTGATTATCCCGACAATTGGGGTGGGGATTGTGGATGGAACCGCGCCGCATATAATTGATCCAAAGTACCCCGGAGCGGTTGATCAGATCATTAATCTGGGGGAGTGTTGGCGCGAGGAGTACTTGCAGGAACACCGTAAGGAAATCGTGGATATTACTACTCAAATCAGCGGGCATTTTAGTCAAGCCTACGAACTTTTGAAAAAGGCCAAGGCGATTGAAGAGGAATGGGAGGGTCTGGTGGCTGAGGCTATGGATTTTTCGCGGCTTGATCAGCAGACAGAGAGCTTGCTGGCGGAGGTCTTCAAATTTTCTCCCCCGGTGCGGCACCTGTTTGCCGGAGCCTTGACCCCGGAAGGAACAGTCAATTATATAGAAAATTTGACTGAAGATTGCACTCGTCGCTTTATTCTTCGAGGAGCACCGGGCAGCGGCAAATCAACCATAATCAGTAAGGTGGCGCAGATTGCCCGGCAAAGGGGATTTGGGGTTGAAGTTTTTCACTGCGCCTTTGACCCTGACAGCCTGGACATGGTAATAATCCCTTACTTGAAAACAGCGGTGCTTGACGGTAGCCCGCCGCACGTGATTGAGGCCAGCCGACCGGGTGACCGGATCATTGATTTAATGGAATTCGCGGCTGAGTCCGTTCTAGAAGAACGAAAAGCAGCTTTAGCTGAGAAAAAGCTGAAATTTGAGGAGGTGATCAGCGCGGCAGTGGCCGAGATAAACCGGGCTAAGAAGGCCCATGACCAGTTAGAGGCGATATATATTGAGGCGATGGATTATGATGAGTTAGATGCGGTGCGGGAGCAGGTCTTAAACAAGGTTTTGAAGTTAGCCGCCGAATAGGGACCAACAGTAGTTGCCGTCCCGGCATCCTGTCCACGAGGTCGAGTAGAGCGGGGGGATCTCACCCCCACCCCCTCACAGAACCGGACGAGAGACTCTCGCTCATCCGGCTCCTCGTCCCTTTGGCTGCTTTGGCTAAAGTTTGAATTGGGCGACTGCTTTTTCTAAATCTTTAACCAGATCAGCGATGTTTTGCGCCGAGGCGGCAATCATCTGGGCGGAAGCAGTTTGCTCCTCGGTAATGGCTGAAACTTCTTCAGCGGAGGCAGCTGATTGCTGGGTAATCGCCGAGATGCTTTCCACGGCCTGGACGATTCGCTGAGCCTGGGTGCTCAACTGATTAATGGCCGCGATAGCAGAATTTATCTCCAATTCAATGGATCCGGCTCCTTTTTCAACATTGCCGAACAAGTTCTCAGTGACGCTCACCGCCTGCTCCTGCGCCTTAATCACTGCGATGGCGTTGGTTACCTCATTGACTGCGGTTTCGGTTCCTTTCTGAATATCCTGGATAAGCTGGGCAATCTGATTGGCAGCCTGAGCCGAACCCTCGGCCAATTTCCGCACCTCATCAGCAACCACCGCAAAGCCGCGGCCTTGTTCACCCGCTCGAGCCGCCTCTATGGCTGCGTTTAAGGCCAGCAAATTAGTTTGGCCGGCAATATTGGTGATGACCTCGACAATCTGTCCAATCTCTTTAGAGCGCTGATCTAGATCCTGAATGGCTACGCCGACCCCTTCAGCAGACCGAACACTTTCCGCCATTTTACTGCTCAGATCACTGACGGCTTCCATTCCTTCCTCAACGACATTTTTTAACTGCCGGGAGACCCCGTTAACCTGTTGGGCTCCACTTTCTACCTGCCGCAGGGCTTGGGCCATTTCATTCACCACTCGGGCAGCATCCTGGGTAAGTTCCGCCTCATTAGCCGTTCCTTTGGCCAATTCACCCATACTGAGGGCGACCTGCTCTGTCGCTTTACCAGACTCCCCGGCTGCCTCAGCTAGTTGCTCCGAGGCATCCGCCACTTGCCCGGTCATAGTACTGATCCGCTCTACTAAACGGCGCAGGTTATTGACCATGCCGTTAAAGTTCTCCGCCAATTGGCCGATCTCGTCGGTCGACTTTACTTCTACCTGCTGCGCTAAATCTCCCTCAGCGATTCGGCTGCTCACTTCAGCTAGCCGTTGTAATGGTTTTAAGGTTAGCTGTACCATAAAGAAGATGGCTAAGCCCAGCACCACCAGACAAACCAGCCCAATAATTAGCGTATTCTTGGCCAGGGTACTAACACTTTCATTGATTTCTTGGCTGGGTACCGTAACTGCCAAACCCCACCCGGTTGTTTTCACGGGAGCAAAGCTGATCAGTTTTTCGTCACCCTCCCAGGTATAATACCCGTGACCGGTCTCACCCTTAGTCATGCGCGTCAGGATATCGACCAAGGATTTATCCGTGCCCGCTTCTTGGAGCGGATTTCGTTTCAGGACCCAGTCCTTATCCGGGTGAACCAGGGTTAGTCCGTCCCGCTGCATCATATAGGCATAACCGGTTTGGCCGACCTTCACATCTAAAACCATCCGGTTCAAGGTATCAATCAGCACAACTCCCCCGAAAGCCCCGATAACCTGTCCGCTGTCATTTTTAATCGGCGCGATCGCGACCACGATCGGGTTGCCGGTGGCTTTGGAGATTACCGGGTCCGACACCAGTGTTTTACCGGCCATAACCTGCTGGAAGTAGTCTCGGTCAGCAATGTTATTCTCCCCTCCAGTACTAAGGTGGCAGATACCATTCGGCTCGGCAACGTACAGCAGTTCATAGTATTCCTGCAAACGCTCATGGTGTTTAACCAGTCCCGGTTCGATCTGGGTTAGATCCATGCTCCTAACTATCCCAGTATTGGCCAGAGTCTCAACCTCAGCCAGCCGGATCTTCAGCCAGTTATCAATATTCTCTGACTGTGCCACAGCTATTTTTAAGATTTGCTCCCCCATCTGAGTCGTTAAAAGATTTCTGGCCGCCTGATAATTTAAAACCCCCATAATACTCAAACATAATATGACCAATATTAAGACAGGTAGCAGGAGTTTGAACTTAACGCTCATTTTCCCTAGATTAAACAAAATATTCCTCTCCCTTATTTAATTTTAAACCCAGTAAGAGTCAATCATGATCATAAAGTTGCTAGACTTTTTGTATGCGTGGAAGCCGAAGTTCCGTAGGAGTAAGAGTAGATCAATGATATTGCTATACAGATGTGGCATGGATATCGTCTATCCCCGAGAAAAAGTAAGAGTAGATCAAGATACTGCTAGACAGCCGTAGTGTTTCACCTCCAGTGTTTAAGTAGTTATTAAAAAAACCCGTTTATCCAAACGGGCAGACCTTTAATTCATGTCCAGTGAATTAAAGCGATGGTGTAATGCAGCCCGGCGATCATAGCCTCAGGTTAAGACCTAAAACCTTAGACCCGTAGCTTTGCGTAGTATTCTTTCGAATACGCTGCCCATTATGTTGTTCCAATATTATCCACGTTAATTATTAATCTTAATACCCTGCAATGTATAATACGACAAAAACAGGCAAAATACTAGCAATTCAATCAGGACCAAAGACCTATTTTTAAGTTCCTACTCTCAATTGCCTAACTTTCAAGACTGATAGAAAAAACGTCTAATTAGATCCCCATGCCGCTTCGCACGCTATCCAAAATGGATACTCCCGGCTCCTTTGGAGAATATTAATACCAATTGGCACTTTAACCCGGTTTGCCCGATTTCAATGAAGAGAGGGTTATCCAATGTCACCCAGGATAAAAAAACTGATTGGGAAATTAATGCCAAAAGCTAAAAAAAGGGAGGACTTCGCCCGACCAAATAACCAGACCGAACCGGATCGTCGGGTTTACCGGAATGAAGATTTAGCCAAAATCACTGTTTCTTCCAGCTTGTCGGTCAACCTTGACCGGCTAAAGCGGATCTTCGGCCAAAACGCGGATATTATTTTTCGGCAGTTTCGGCTGGGCCTGGCTGAGCAAACCGAGGCAGCAATCATTCATATTGAAAGTATGTGCGACAAGGCCCTGATCAATAGTGATGTCTTAAAACCCATGATGCTCTTTTCCCAGGAGGTTGGCTGCCAGCTCAACCAGCACAACCTGTTGAAACTAGTCAAAGATTTTATCGTCACCTCCACGGACTTACAAGAGGCCCGCACCCTGGCCGAACTGGTCAATGCCATCCTTTACGGAAAAGTAGTCATCTTGATTGACGGACAAGACACTGCCTTGATCCTTGGTTTACAGGGATGGAGTACGCGGAATATTACTGAACCCACATCCGAAACCGTGGTTCGAGGTACCCGAGAGGGTTTTGTGGAAACCCTCTCAACCAATCTGTCCTTGATTCGGCGCCGGATTCAGTCCCCTAATCTGGTCTTTGAACGTCTAAATATCGGCAGGGTTACCTCTACCCCAGTAATGATCAGCTACATCAAAGGGATCACTTCCCCGGATCTAGTGGCGGAAGTTAAACGCCGGCTGCAGCGGATCGACCTAGATGCGATCATAGAAAGCGGCACACTCGAAGAACTGATTGAAGATGCGCCGTTTTCCCCCTTTCCAACCGTGCTTCACACAGAGCGACCGGATATCGTGGCGTCAGCTTTGATCGAAGGCCGGGTAGCGATCTTGACCGAAGGGACCCCTTTTGTGCTGGTTGTGCCGACAAACTTTTTCTTTTTATTGCAGTCCCCGGAGGACTACTCGACTCGATTTGTTTATGCCACAGTCATTCGTTGGCTGCGGTATCTGGGGATGTTCACGGCCTTGCTGCTGCCATCGCTGTATATCGCGGTGACCACCTTTCACCAGGAGATGATCCCGACCCGGTTACTTCTCAGTATCGCTGCCGCCCGCGAAGGGGTCCCTTTCCCGGCCTTGCTTGAGGCCTTGATCATGGAACTGGCCTTTGAGGCCATCCGGGAAGCTGGCATCCGACTGCCCCGGCAGGTGGGTCAAGCCGTGAGCATCGTCGGGGCTCTGGTGCTCGGCCAAGCCGCAATCCAAGCCAGCATCGTCTCGCCGCTGATGGTGATTGTCGTGGCCTTGACCGGCATTGCCTCCTTTATGATGCCTATATTTACGATTAGTTTTCCGCTGCGCCTGATGCGCTTTGGCTTTATGCTGTTAGCCGGGGTCCTGGGGCTCTTCGGAATAATCATTGCGTTTCTGGCGGTCCTGATTCATTTGGCCGGGTTGCGATCTTTTGGCGTGCCCTATTTGGCTCCCCTGGCCCCCCTTCATGGGTCAGACCTCAAAGATGTCCTGGTCCGCGCTCCCACATGGGCAATGAACCGCCGGCCGACTGAAACGGCGAAAACAAACCAGCAGCGCCAGGTCTCCGGGCTAAAACCCTCTCCCGCTCAACCGAATAAAGGTCAGCCAAGAAAAGGAGGGCAAACAAATAAAAATGACCAATAATTGGGGGAGAAAACTGCTCCTGCTGCTCCTGCTCCTGGGGATTATCAGCAGTCAACCGGCCTGCTGGGACCGGCGTGAAGTAGAACAATTGATCATTGTCGGCGGGATTGGAATAGAATCAGCACCGGCCGAACAAATCCGGGTTATCGTCCAAGTCCTCAATCCAAGAGCCGTGACCGGAGCAATTGGCGGCCTTAGTACTACCGCAGAGCAAAAGAGCTATCGCAACCTCAAAGCTGAGGGTGATACCGTCTTTGAAGCCATTCGCCGCATAACCTGGGAATCGCCGCGCCGGCCTTTTTATGGCCACACCCAGGTAATCCTCCTGGATGAAGGTTTGGTCCGGGAGCGCTCAGTTCAGGAGCTTTTGGATTTTTTCGAACGCGACCATGAACTGCGCCGAAATACCTGGCTGCTGGTCAGCCGGAGCGACCTGGTTAAGCTGATGGATACCCCCGGCTTGTTAGATCCGGGTCCAGCCATGCGCTTAGCCAGAATAATCAGAGATCAGGGTCTTACTTCCCAGTACGCGGTGCAACCGGTGGGCGACTTCCTGGAGATGTTGGAAAGCGAAGGAACCGATCCCTTTACCGCTGGCGTTGAATTAAGGCCCAACCTGTCATATCAACCGGAACACACCAACGATGCCCTACCGGAAACGGAACCCGAGCATACCATGCTGGTTAACGGAACTGCCGTCTTCCAAGGGGATAAACTGGCCGGGTGGTTGAATGCAACCGAGAGCCGGGGAGTGCTGTGGGTAAGAGGCCAGGTTAAGAGCGGCACTATTCAGGTTCCAGCCCCGGGAGGTCAGGGAAAGCCGGTTACTCTGGAAATCCTGGGCTGCAAAAGCAAACTGCAACCGGAACTCCGCGACGGTCAGCTTTCCCTGATCCTGAAGCTTCAGGTGGAAAGCAATGTGGCAGAAAGCCGGACCGATATTAACT
>JAAZDI010000326.1 GCA_012512295.1 Syntrophomonadaceae bacterium | reverse complement strand
GAAGATATCCTTGACGATAATTTTTTTATCGTTTTCTTTAACTAGGCGATGATAGAAGATCCGCTTCAATTCTCTGTTGGCGTTAATGTCAGCCACCAAATTCTGAAGTTGTACCTCCATCTCCCCCAATTGATTTCTCTCCTGGGCCAGCTCAAAAAAGGCAGCAGCGTATCGGCGCGCCACGCTCTTACTTAGCACAATCTATCCCCTACCTCATTGACAAAGTCCTTAACCATCTTCTGGTGGTCTTCAATGGTAATTGCTTTACCCAGGACCTTCTCAGCCGCTAAAATAGCCAAAGTAGCCGCTTGATCTCGAAGCTCGTTAACCGCTTTTTCTTTAGCACTTTCGATCTCAGCCACTGCCCGAGCCCGTTCATTGGCCGCCTCTTCCTTGGCCTTGGCAATTAACTCGGCCTTGGTTTCTTCGCCAATTTGTTGTGCCCGAGCAACAATTTCCTGGGCTTCCTTTCGGGAATCCATCAGATTTTGCTGCGCTTCTTGTTTCATTCTTTCGATATCAACCCGAATTTCTTCGGCATGGCGCAAAGAACTCTCAATGGTATTTTTTCGATCATCCAACATTTTAAGAATTGGATTATAGGCAAATTTGTATAAAATAGCCAGTAAGAAGAGGAAGTTGATAATCGCCCACATAACTTTGTATGCTTCAATTGCCGGCACCCCATGTGCTTCAGAAGCAAGGACCGGACTGGCTAGAATTAATTGTAGTGAGCTTAAAGCGACTACTCCCCCTACCGTCTGTCTGACTCTGGCTAACCAACCTCTTTTTATCATCTTGGTCAGTAAACCTCCAATCTCTAGGAGCTTTCTCGGGGAATAAGGATTAGGGCGATAGCAGCCAAAAAGAAACCTTTTCAGCCTTCTATCGCCCTTCACACTTCAGCTGTTCTTAGCCTATCTTACCGATCAGCATGAAAGCGATCAGAAGACCGTAAATGGTCAGGGTTTCCATGAAGGCCAATGCGATGAACAGCAAGGTTCGGATGGTGCCAGCGGTTTCCGGTTGGCGGGCAATACTTTCAAAGGCCTTACCAGAGGCAATACCTTGACCTACGCCAGCGCCGGTGGCCGCCACAGCCACTGCGATAGATGCACCTATGGCGATCATTCCTGCAGCTTGATCCATCTTTTGATTTCCCCCCTTTCTTAGTTACCAGCCCTTCCTCCCTTCTCCGATACCCTCCAGGAGGCGACCGGTGTAAATTCTTAAATTAAGTTGACACCTTAAAATTTAAATAAAAATTAAATAATATGAATAAGTGTGCCTAACTTCGTGATAGTGATTCTATTTCTCTAATAGGTACTGCGGCAACGTTTCCTTAATGGCTTTCGTGTTCTTCAGTTGCTGCTCCAATATAACTGGTGGCCAAAATTGTGAACACCAGGGCCTGGATAGCACCCAGCAAGACAGACAGTCCCATCATTGCGACGGGCACCAGGAATGGAGCCATCCCCAACAGGAAGAATAATATCGTCTCTTCTGCAAAGATATTGCCAAAAAGACGAAGGGTGAGCGATAATGGACGGGCAACTTCTTCTAATAGATTTAAGGGTAGGAATGCGGCAAATGGTGTAACAAAATGCTTGAAATAGCCGATACCATGGACTTTAATCCCGTAGTAGTGAGTGGCAAAAAAGACAACAATAGCCAGTGCCCCGGTTACATTCCAGTCACTAGTTGGCGGCTGAAAGCCATGCACCATCCCTGCACCGGGCACCAGCCCTGAGTAGTTACATAATAGAATAAATAGGAAAAAGGTGGCCAGCAAGGGCGTATACAGCCGCGCCCTCTTTTCTCCCAAAACACCTGAAAAAAAGTTTAATAACCCCTCCACTATTGCCTCTGCTACGTTTTGAATTCCGCTAGGGATTCTCTTCATGTTCCGGGTCCCAAAGTAGAAGAGCAATGCCAGGATTGCCATGATTACCCACGAAGTAACCGTTATATTGTACACGGGAACCGGACCAATGTGAAACAAGACACCTTGCAAATCTCTCCCCCCCTTCTGCAACCAAATTGCCTTGTTTTATTACACTTCTGGGAAGTCGGTACGACCGTATTTCCCAAACATGACATCAATACCAGATAAAAATGATTTAGGACTCTGGATCTGTTGGCCCCTGATTCTTTTTTAACTGTTCGCGAAGCTCTTTCATTTTAGCGAGGTTGTCCTTTAAATTAACGGCTTTGCGGACATCCTCGGGCTTTTCCAGTTTACCAAAAGCTGTTTCGTACATCATTTTTAGGCCCGTCGCGGTGCCAAGCAAAAAGAATGTTAAGGTTAACCACGGTGCTGTCCCGAAACGCTTGTCCAAAAAGGCCCCCAAAAAATACCCCACCGCCAACGCTGCGGCCATATTTGTGGCCATTGCCAGGGCCTTGCCCAATGCTTTGGTGTTCCAGGAGTCTTTTGCCACTGTATTCCCCTCCCGCCGTCTTTATTTTGGCAAGGTGCCAAAATTCGCAACCGATATGGTTTTTGAGTAATGCGCGGACACGAGGTAATACATTAATTGCTCCAATCAGGTCGATCCTTGATTGCTTTTAGGTTCTGATAAAGATAAGATTCGCCAGAAACTTTAGAAATCCTTTTTTCTCGAGTCATATTTCTCGGTTTTTTTACACCCATTGACACAATTCGTAGATTAATTAGAAGTGGAAACCCTTAAAATGATCAGCGTCGCAGTTCTAGTTGCAGTTCTAGAAGTGTATATTCTACGCCCGGAGAGCATTTCCTTCCCGTAATAAGAGAAACTTTTCCCAACGATTATATTCGAAACTTTTCGCCAGTTCTGGCAAATCTGCTAAATCAGTCAATTCACCTCCTAATAATTAGAATGCAGTTTGGCTTCGACCTATTCAAGCTAAGTTTGCCCTCGTGCCTGGTTGCATAGGGACACCGCAGAGACACCGGGGCAGCCAGGTTAGCTGTCCCGGTATGAATGAAATAATGAGTTCATCCGAACCAAAAGATTTCACTTCTTTTAAGCGTGAGTGACCTTGTCGATATTTCAAGTCGCGTAGGGTCCGCATCTGTCGATGTTCAGCATAACTTAACGAATTTATTGTCATTGCTCTACATCCAATCTGCGTCCAATCAGCATACAAACATACAATCAGTGTTCGTTTATCGAGGTGCATTCAATGCATAATGAGGCTGAAGGAGATTAAGTTTTTGCGCTTCACGCCTTAAGGTACCCGCGCCGTAGTAATTTTTGCCGGTGTTCTTCTAAAAGCGCATCCAGGTCAACGTCTAATTGATAGATAAAGGTGGCACAGGTTTGAATAATATCCAGCAATTCTCTGGCAATCCGAGCCTGAATCTCCTGTTCCCCTTGCGACTCGCTAACGGTCCGTTCCCGCAGCCCTTGGTATTTTTGGGTAATCTCCGCTAAAGCTGACAAATCAATCTCCACCTGTTGGTTCATCACCTCAGCTATTTCGCGTCCCATATCTCGGCTGAGCAGCTTCAACATTACTGCCTGACGGTCTTCCCCGCTCATGCCGCGGACTTTACCGACAATCTCACTGCATTCCCCCACTTCTTCTGCTAGTTTTATCATGGTGCTTTCGATCGTTGGCTTTAGATCCAGTTTCGGAAACACTTTTTGCAAATCGGCCAGCAAGCTCAATCCAGATCACTCCTTATTGCCTATAGCCCTTTTATTTCACTAGAACATCGCGCAAATCATGATTTTTCATTCTCTTGATCTATCCTCGAACCGCTCCAATTTTATCCCGGCCTGGCCAATAATTTTCCCGGTTAAAGGGTCCGGGTAGTCGCCCCGAAACACAATCCGAACGATCTGGGCGTTAACAAGCATCTTGGCACACAGGTTGCAGGGCTGGTGAGTACAGTAAAGAGTGGCCCCAGCCGGGGAACTACCATGAAGGGCGGCCTGGATCAAACAATTTTGCTCCGCATGGACACCAATACACATCTCGTGTCGCTCTCCGGAGGGAATGCCCAAATCCTCACGCAGACAGCCGACATCTAGACAATGAGGCAGACCAGTGGGAGCTCCATTATAGCCGGTGGCAATAATATGCCGATCTCGAACCAGCACGGCCCCAACCTGCCGACGCTGACAGGTTGACCGTTGGGCCACCAAATCACACATGGTCATGAAGTACTCGTCCCAGGAGGGCCGCTGTTTCTGACTGATCCCGCCGTTTGACGAGGTTTCGTTCTCCATTTAATACCAGCTCCTCGAAGCCTTTCTTTGCGATAATAATTCTTATGAAACCGCCCATATTCGCTAGGCACAGCCGATAAGCACACTGCAAATTCTATTTTAACACACATTTGAGAGACTGCGTCTTTATCCGAATCAAAAAATTTCCACTTCTTTACCACGGTTACAAATTTACTTTGTTCTTCAAAAAACACGAAAGCCGGGCAACTGCCCGGCATCAATGCTGGCTACAATAGATTAGACATATCTTTTGATACACCTAGAATTAAGTTGGTAGGTGTGTAATGGGTTCTATAGGCACAGTTAACCGCTCCCGGCTAGTATAAGGGGTGCTGGGCGCAAAGTTCGGCCACCATGCCTTTAACCTTTCGCTGGATCGCCTCGTCTTCTGGGGCGCTCAAGGCTAAGTGAATGGCTTCAGCAACGACCGCCATATCGTCTTCCGTAAAGCCCCGGCTGGTTAGGGCAGGAGTGCCCAACCGAATACCGCTGGTGACAAACGGACTCTGGGGATCAAAGGGGATAGTGTTTTTGTTCACCGTGATCCCAACTTCGTCCAGGATTTTTTCGGCGTCTTTGCCGGTCAGGTTTCGTGACCGTAAATCTACCAGCATCAGGTGATTATCAGTTCCACCCGAAACCAAGCGGAACCCTCTTTCCATCAAGCCACGGGCCAGGGCCTGAGCATTATTAATAATCTGCTGCTGATAGCGGCGAAAATCTTCGGTCATCGCCTCTTTGAAACACACTGCCTTGGCGGCAATGATGTGCATCAGCGGGCCGCCCTGGATACCAGGGAAAATAGCCTTATCAATTGCCGCCGCATATTCTGATTTGCAGAGAATCAGACCTCCACGGGGACCGCGCAATGTCTTGTGCGTCGTGGAAGTAACAATTTCCGCGTGCGGCACTGGGTTGGGGTGCAGGCCGGCAGCGACCAGGCCGGCGATATGAGCAATATCCACCATCAGCATGGCCCCAACCTCTTGGGCAATGGCCGCAAAACGAGGGAAATCAAGCACTCGCGGGTAAGCACTGGCCCCGGCGACGATCATCTTCGGCCGGTGCTGCCGGGCCAGATCAGCTAGTTGGTCATAGTTTATGGTTTCGGTATTTTCATCGACTCCATAGGGTACGACATTATAGTACATGCCGGATATATTGACTGGGCTGCCATGACTGAGATGGCCGCCGTGAGACAGGTTCATCCCTAAAATGGTATCCCCAGGTTTTAAAAAGGCAAAATAAACGGCGGTGTTGGCTTGGGCACCAGAATGGGGTTGAACATTAGCGTGCTCGGCCCCGAATATTTTTTTGGCTCTTTCTCGAGCCAAGTTTTCAACGACATCAACGCATTCGCAGCCGCCATAGTACCGTTTGCCCGGATACCCCTCAGCATACTTATTAGTCATTACGCAACCTGAAGCGGCCATCACGGCCCGGCTGACAAAGTTCTCGGAAGCGATCAGTTCCAATTTATTGCCCTGACGCTTTTCCTCGCTTTCAATCGCCTCGGCAACTTCCGGGTCTACTGGCAGGACATACTGCCGAATATAATCCACTAATATTCCCCCTTGTTTTAGAATAAAGCCACTCAATCATTTTGAACCAGGTTTGATCCAAATTAAAAACTCTTTCCGCCTGTACCATTTAATATTCTTACTAAATTTTACTCATTTTTACGTTCCCGGCAATACTTTTCTTCAATGGCCCGAATTTTATTTAATCGATTGACGTGTCGACCACCCTCAAACCTGGTTGTCAGCCAGACCTGGACAATTTCCCGCGCCAAGCCGGGGCCTAGAACCCGGCCGCCCAGGACTAAAATATTCGCGTCATTATGTTCCCGGGAGGCCTTAGCAGAAAAGGGATCGCTGCAGAGAGCCGCCCGAATCCCTGGGACTTTATTGGCTGCAATGCTGATCCCGATTCCGGTCCCGCAAAGCAGTATTCCTCGATCATACTCCCCCTGGCTGACCGCTTCGGCTACTGGCAGGGCATAATCCGGGTAATCCACGGAGTCGACAGAGTTAGTGCCGAAATCCCGAAAGTCCACTTGCTGTTCTTGAAGCAGCTTTTTTATTTCTTCCTTTAAGGCGTATCCTCCATGATCACTGGCCAGAGCTATCTTCAACTCATGTCTCCTCCTCATCTGACTCTGGACAATTATTAAAACCTACCTGTGGTTCCTCGTCCCCTTGGGATAGATGGTTCATGATTATGGCCAGGTAATCCTTTAATTCCTGAGCTACTTGCCGATAAACCTCCAGCGGCTGCCCGAATGGGTCAGGGATATCATAGGCCCAATCTGACTCGGCTGTTTCAAGATCACCGACAAACGATGCCGCATATTTCTTTAATAGATGGACCTTGCCGGCCGCGGCCGGAACTAAGCGTAATACCTGCTGGCGGTGATGCCCAGTCATGGTTAGCACCAGGTCCGCCTCGTTAATTAATTCTGGTGTAAGTTCTCGTGCCCGATGGTTTGAAAGGTCAATTCCCTCCTCACTGAGGGCGGTTACTGCCTCAGGCGTAGCCGGAAGTCCGGGCCAAGCAGCGGTTCCGGCGGAGAGTACGGTTACTGAATCAAGCAGCCCTTTCTGCTCTAGCAGGTAACGGGCCAGACCTTCCGCCATACTGCTGCGGCAGGTATTGCCGGAGCAAACCAGCAGTATTTTTTTCACCCAACATCAACTCCCTTTATTTACCACGCAATCTTACAGCCAACCACCACTAAAACTAGTCCCCCAAGCAATCCAGCCCGGGTGCCAATCCAGCAACCTAAAAACCGGCCTAGGATCAGACCCATGGCTGTCATTATGCCAGCGACACTGCCGATAACGCCGACCGTTATTGGCAGCTGCTCAACGAATATGGTCCCCAAACCAAAGCCAACACTCAAGGCATCCAGACTCACACTAAAACCCAGGATAAATAGTCCCCAGCCGCCCCGGGAAAGGTTTTGCAGTTTCTGATTCAGGCAAGCCGGTCGTCCCGGTCCAGGAGCGCCGAACTCCAGAATCTCTTCTCCCGGTCGCAGGGCCTCACGGATCATATTTAAACCAATGAAAATGATAATGCCCGCTCCAATCCACGCGGCATACCGGCCGATCAGGGCCCCTAACACTCCGCCCAGAACCACACCGATTAAGGGCATCACGACATGAAAGGCCAAGACTGTCCCCGACATCAGCAGTAATTCTCGGCGCTGAACCCCGCGCATCCCAATACCTAAGGCGACGGAGAAAGCATCAGTTCCTAAAGCTACGGCCACCAGCAATAGTGTTAGTAAATCCATCTTAATCTCCATTATTTATAATTCAGCACACGTTCGCTACCTCGTTAAGAATTATCATGATTGCCAGGCCATGACACCGAATAATCGGTATATTCAGAGCAATGACAATCCACCGACCTTTTTTCGACAATAAAGAGCGGATGGCCTAAACCGGCGGCTTGATGATTTGCCCGCGGCAGGCCCGACGCAAGCGGTCCATAATCGCCAGACCCAGGCCGTGCTCTGGAAAACCTTCCACCAGAAAGATGTCAACATCGACCAAGTCACATTCGCGTAAGGTTTTAAATAAATAGAGAGCCAGGTCGGCCAAGTCATGTCGGCTGCCCATGACTTGTAAGTAATCCGGTGGCGGACTGGCTTCTTTATATATAGGATAGCTTTCCAGGCTGGCTAAAATCCCCACCTTGGCTCCGTTGGCCCGCAGTTGGGCCATGGTTTCTAAGATTTGCCTTCGAATGACTTCGAGTTCGCCTTCTACCAAAATCAACGGTTTTTCCGGCGCGTAATGTCCGTATTTCATGCCAGGTGAAGGTGCAGCCGTTGACTCAGGAGCTGACGCCGAGGCAGTTTCGGCGGCTGAGGCTGAACCGAGGCGAACCTCTGGCAGCACAGCCTGCAATTGTTCCTGGGTGATTCCGCCCGGCCGCAGGATAGTCGGGACCGTTCCGGTCAGATCGAGGACGGTGGACTCAACCCCCAGGCCAACTGGGCCTCCGTCCAGGATTAATTCGATCCGGCCAACTAAATCCTCCATGACATGACTGGCCTCCGTGGGACTGGGTCTGCCGGAACGATTGGCACTGGGAGCGGCGATTGGCACCCCAGCGGCACGAATCAAGGCCTCGGCTACCGGATGCTTGGGCCAGCGGACAGCCACGGTTTCCAAGCCAGCCGTAACCTCCAGAGGGACCTGAGGATGCCGGGGCAGGACCAGAGTGAGCGGTCCCGGCCAAAACCGTTCTCCAAGGAGACGGGCCACCTCACTAATCTCGGTAGTTAAAGATTCCAGGCTGTCCCAGTCGGCAATATGCACGATTAAGGGGTTATCTAAGGGACGTCCCTTAGCTAAATATATCTGCTGCACCGCTTCCGGATCAAGGGCATTCGCCCCTAGCCCGTAAACTGTCTCCGTGGGAAAGGCGACCAGTCCGCCCTCCCGAATAAGCCGACTGGCCCGTTCAAGATACTCTGCCTGCGGCTCGATAGGATTGACTATTAGATAATCCGTAATCGCTGTTCGATGAAGCATATTATTTCTCCTTTGGGTAGCGGGACAGGTTAACTGTCCCGGCTGATTATAAATGCTGATTATAAATCAGAAAATATTTGTGTTTTGGGGTTAGTCAGCCGGCTAAACTAAAGTCGGAATAATCAGGCATAACTGTTAACGACAACTCCACGCCTTACGCCTTACGTTTTACGCCTTACGAACTTTAGAGCCCGTTTCCGGGACAGCGAACTGGTCCCCGTGTCTCGGCGAGGAGTGCGGGCCAAAACCACCCGATCTCGACCGGCGTAATCTGGTCTAAGCTCGACTTTTTCCCAACCCTCGCCAAATAATTTTCGGGCTGCCCGGCCTTGGTCGTGAGCAATCTCCAAGAGCAGGTATCCCCCGGGCTTAAGATATTCAAGAGCCTGCGGCACCAAACGCCGGTAATACATTAAGCCGTCTCGTCCCCCGTCCAGGGCGATGATTGGTTCTTGAAGCACCTCTTTCATCAAGTGGGGCAGTTGGTCAGAGGGGATGTACGGCAGGTTAGCGGTAATTAAATCAATCTGACCTTTCAATTGCGGCATTTCAGCCAGGGGTGCCAGCAGGTCCCCTTCGTAAAAGGCAACCCGGCTGCTGACTTCATGCCGGCTGGCATTGCGCGCAGCAACTTCTAAAGCCTTAGCTGATATATCCAGGCCGATTACCTTGGCCTGCGGCAGGAACCGGGCCAGGGTGATCGCGATGTTGCCGCTGCCGGTCCCGACATCAATCAACAAAAACCCGCCTTCTCTTAGTCTTCCCCCTTGATCTAATTCTTCTTCCAATGCCGATTCGGCCGGCTTTGGTTCATTCAACCTCCCGGCATTGGTGAACCCGGCTTTATCCCGCTGTGAGTAACCTAATAACTCCAGCGCGGTCTCGACCAAGACTTCGGTTTCCGGTCGTGGGATCAACACCTGCCGGTTAACCTCAAAGGTCAAGGACATAAACTCCTTTTCCCCCAACAAGTAGGCCGTGGGGGTACCCTCAATCCTGCGCCTGATCAGTTCCCGGTACCGCGCAAGTTCCACTGGCTGCATGGGCTGGTCCAAATTCATATAGACCTGAACCCGGGTTTGGCCGAGGGCCCGGCCTAAGAGAACTTCGGCTTCCAGGCGCGGATTATCCAAATGATGCTTAGCGAAATACTGGGCGGTCCAAGTGAGACATTTACTGATCGTCCAGTCATTAGCTTGTGCCACCTTATCTCTGCCTTTCCTGTGAGTATAGTACATTAGTGTTTTAACTCTGTCAGCAGGCTGGACCGAGAACGACCGCGTCGTCCTCGGGCAGGCATTTAACTCGCCCGGCGGGCTCAGACAGTGATACCGGCTAATCCTCGGCCGCCTCGGTTCTTGGCTGTCAATTGCCAAGGGCTGACCGGCGTTAAAGCACTTCCCAATTATAAACAATGATAATTCCTGCTGAGCGCGCCAGGTCTACCCTGTATTTTTCAGTTGCTCAGCCTGGGCGTTGGTAATCAAAGAATCGATGAACTCATCTAGTTCTCCGTTAAGGATCTGATCTAATTTGTATAGGGTAAGGTTGATTCGGTGGTCGCTCACCCGGCCCTGGGGAAAATTATAGGTTCGAATCCGTTCACTCCGGTCACCGGTCCCAACTTGGCTACGCCGGGCACTGGCCAGCTCCCCCTGCTGTTCCTCCTGGGCCCGGTCTAGCAGGCGCGCCCGCAACACGCGCAAGGCTTTTTCCTTATTCTTGTGCTGGGACTTCTCATCTTGGCAGCTAACCACAATTCCCGTTGCCAGGTGAGTAATCCGAACAGCGGATTGGGTGGTGTTAACTGACTGTCCCCCGGGGCCGCTGGAACAGAAAATATCGATTCGGATGTCGTTTGGGTTGATTTCAACTTCGACCTCTTCTGCTTCCGGCAGCACAGCGACCGTTGAGGCTGAGGTATGAATCCGACCGCTGGCCTCAGTTGCCGGCACCCGCTGCACCCGATGCACGCCGCTTTCAAATTTTAATCGACTGTAAGCCCCTTGCCCTTCCACCAAAAAAATAACTTCCTTAAAGCCGCCAATGTCCGTGGGGTTGCTGCTTAATACCTCAATTCGCCAGCCGCGGTTTTCCGCATAGCGGGAGTACAT